>CBFGPY010000062.1:0-8814 GCA_965650755.1 uncultured Chromatiaceae bacterium
CCTGCCGGCTTTTGTACCGGGCACGTTGGAAGCCAAAGCGCTGATCGACGGCAAAGTGGTCGCAGAACATCAGGTCCACACCCCAGGCCCGGCCGCTGCCATCCAAATTCTGGTCGACGACACAGGCCCGGCGCCGGCGGCCTTTGATGAAGTTTTTGTCAAAGCCCAGCTGGTCGACAGCAACGGCAACCCGCTGCGCACCAGCGGTGTGACGCTCAATTTCCACAGTAACGAGCTGGATATCGTCAACCCGGAACCCGTGGTCACAGAACGAGGTGTCGGCGTGGTGCTGGTGAAAACCGGTGCTGCCGGTCTGAAAGGCCGTCTGACGGTCACAGCCGCCGGCTTGCCGGCAGCAACAATACAATTCTAACGGAGCATAACGGATGAATATCCTGCTGACCGGCGGCGCCGGTTACATCGGTTCTCATACCGCTCTGGCACTGCTGGCACGCGGCCATCAGCTGATGCTGGTGGACAACTTCAGCAACAGCCAACCGGAAGTGTTAAAGCGGCTCAGCAACTTAAGCCAAGGCATGCCAGGCAGCTTTGGTTTTGCCGAGCTGGATATCTGTGATGCCGGGGCACTTGAAGCCGTGTTTGCTGCACAGGTGGCAGCAGGGCGCTGCTTTGATGCTGTGGTGCATTTTGCCGGCTTAAAAGCGGTCGGCGAATCGGCGCGCGAGCCGCTGAAATACTATCAGCACAATGTCGCCGGCACTGTCACGCTGCTCAATGTGATGCAGCAATATCAGGTGAATTGCCTGGTGTTCAGCTCGTCGGCAACCGTCTATGGCGACCCACAAAGTTTGCCGCTGACCGAACAGTCGCCGACTTTACCGCAAAGCGTGTATGGCCGCAGCAAATGGCTGGTCGAGCAAATCCTCGCCGATTATAGCGCCGCCAATCCGGCTTTTTCTGCGGTGGCGCTCAGGTATTTTAATCCGGTCGGCGCGCATCCGTCAGGGCAACTCGGCGAAGATCCACAAGGTATTCCGAATAACTTATTGCCTTTTATCAGCCAGGTCGCGGTCGGCCGGCGCGAGGCTTTGACCGTGTTTGGCAACGACTACCCAACCCCGGACGGCACCGGTGTGCGCGACTATATCCATGTGCAGGATTTGGCCGACGGCCATGTCCGTGCGCTGGAACAGCTGCACAATAAGCCCGGTCAGCATCTGTTTAACCTTGGTACCGGTCAGGGCTATTCGGTGCTCGAGATGGTCGACGCTTTTCGCCAGGTGTCGGGCCACCCTATTCCGCTTCATTTTGCCCCACGTCGCCCCGGCGATGTCAGTGCCTGTTATGCCGACGCCGGCAAAGCACTGCAACAGCTCGGCTGGCAGGCGAGGCTCAATTTAACCGATATGGTCAGCGACACCTGGCGCTGGCAACAACAAAATCCGCAAGGCTATGCCACCGTTCTAGAGGAAAGCTCTGATGTCTGAAATGAATACCGCTTTTGACCCGGTCGAGCATCCGCACCGCCGGTTCAACCCGCTGACTGGTGACTGGGTGTTGGTGTCACCGCACCGCGCCAAACGCCCATGGCAAGGTCAGGTCGAAGCGGCCGACACCAGCGTGCAACCGTCTTATGACGAAACTTGTTATCTGTGCCCGGGTAATGTGCGGATTAATGGCGCGCACAACCCGGCGTACCAGGGCCCTTTTGTGTTTCAGAACGACTTTGCTGCGCTGAATACCCAGACCCCGGATGCGGCGTTAAATCAGGAAGATTTGCTGCAAATGCGGGCAGAACAAGGCTGCAGCCGGGTGATATGTTATTCACCGGATCACAGCAAAACGCTGCCGGAACTGTCGATTGCGGAAATTCAGGCGGTGATCCAATGCTGGATTGGCCAATATCAGGATTTGTCACGCGACTACGGCTGGGTGCAGGTCTTTGAAAATAAAGGCGCTATTAACGGCTGCTCCAACCCACATCCGCATGGCCAGATTTGGGCAAGCAAAGGTATCCCGACCCTGCCGGCACGCGAAGATGCCCAGCAGGCGGCTTACCTCGCCAAACATGGCAAGAACCTGTTGCAGCGTTACAGCGAACTGGAACTGGCTGACCGCTCACGGCTGGTACTGGAAAACGCCGACTGGCTGGTGGTGGTGCCTTATTGGGCCAGCTGGCCTTTTGAAACGCTGCTGTTGCCCAAACGCGCCGTGCAGCATCTGGAACAGTTAACTGAGGCGGAGCAATTAAGCCTCGCGGAAATTCTGCAGGCGCTGACCATCCGCTACGACAATCTGTTTCAGTGCTCTTTCCCTTATTCGATGGGCTGGCACTGCGCGCCTTATGGATTAACCGACACTACACACTGGCAGCTGCACGCGCATTTTTATCCGCCGCTGCTGCGCTCCGCCAGCGTGAAAAAGTTTATGGTAGGGTATGAAATGCTGGCCGAAACCCAGCGTGACATGACCCCGGAACAGGCCGCGGCACGGTTACGCGACCTGCCCGCACAGCATTACAAGCAAGCATCAGAAGACAAATCAGGAGTAAAGCAATGAGTCTGGCCGGGGTTCTGCAGGAGTTGGTCAAAGCAACATTTCAGCGTGAATTTGGTGGCGACGCCACGCAGCTGTTCAGTGCGCCGGGTCGTGTCAACCTGATAGGTGAGCACACCGACTACAACGACGGTTTTGTGCTGCCCTGCGCCATTCAGTTTGAAACAGTGTTGGCCAGCCGCCTGGTGCTGGGTTCAAGCCAGATTGAAATTTTCGCGGCCGATTATCAAGAGCTGCATGTGATTGATTTAACTGAAACTGTCCAACCCGTTACCACACCACGCTGGGCCAATTATGTCCGCGGCGTGGTCGCCGGCTTACAGCAACGCGGCCTGGCGCTGCCGGGTTGTCAGCTGGTGGTCGGCGGCAATGTGCCACAAGGCGCCGGGTTAAGTTCGTCGGCGTCGCTGGAAATGGTGCTGGGGTTGGGCCTGAGTACGCTCGCAGGTAACCCGCTCTCCCCGACCGACAATGCATTAAACGGCCAGCAGGCCGAACATCAGTTTGCCGGTTGCCAGTGCGGCATTATGGACCAGCTGGTCAGTGCTGCAGGTCAGGCCGGTCAGGCGTTGCTGCTGGATTGCCGTAGTCTCGAATATCAGACAGTGCCAATGCCGGCGACTTTGCAGGTGCTGATTATCCACTCCAACGTCAAACGTGGTTTGGTCGACAGTGCTTACAACGAACGCCGTCAGCAATGCGAAGCCGCCGCACAGTTTTTTGGCGTCAAAGCGCTCAGAGATGTGACGCTGCAACAGTTGGAAGCGGCGAGATTGCAGCTCGACCCGCTGATTTATAACCGCGCCCGCCATGTCATCAGCGAAAATAACCGCACTGAAGCCGCAGCTATTGCGCTGAAAAACGGCGATATCAAAACCTTAAGCACCTTGATGGCGCAGTCGCATCAGTCAATGCGTGACGATTTTTCCATCACAGTACCGGCGATTGATTTTCTGGTGGCGGAAGTAGCCGCCATCTGCGGCGAGCGCGGCGGCGTGCGAATGACTGGCGGTGGTTTTGGCGGTTGTGTGGTGGCCTTGTTACCTGGCGATTTAATTGAACCTGTCTGCCAGCATTTAAGCAAAGTCTATCCGGCGGCGTATCAGCTGGAACCGACCTTTTACCTCTGTCAGGCCAGTGCCGGGGCGCGGGCTTTATGAGCCAGGCGCTTACCCCACACGCCATCAGTTGCAACAACGGCCTGACGGT
This sequence comes from uncultured Chromatiaceae bacterium, assembly GCA_965650755.1. Lineage (GTDB taxonomy): Bacteria > Pseudomonadota > Gammaproteobacteria > Enterobacterales > Alteromonadaceae > Pararheinheimera. Next base: position 3,727 of record CBFGPY010000062.1, read on the forward strand.
AACGGTGCTGCCCTATGGTGGCCGTATTCAGAGCATTAAGCTGCATGGTCAGGAATTGACGTTGTCACAGGCCGATCCGGCATTTTACCTCAGCGACAGCGCGGCGCTGGGCGCCAGTGTGGGCCGTTATGCCAACCGTATTGCCAACGCCTGTTATACCGATAGCAAAGGCCAGCAGCATCAGCTCAGTGCCAGTCAGCCGCCGCATTGCCTGCATGGCGGCGTGGATGGTTTTGCACAGCGCCCCTGGACTGTGCTGGAGCACAGCGCCAACTGCCTGCTGCTGGAACTGATAAGCACCCATGGTGACCAGGGTTTCCCCGGCACTTTGACGGTACGCCAGCTTCTTCACGTCGTTGATACTGTGGACACAAAAGGCCAGCCCGCTGGCGAGTTACAGCTGAGTTTCACGGCCAGCACAGACTTAGATACCGTCGTCAATCTAACCAACCACTGTTACTTTAATCTGGCACCACAACAAACAGTGGAAGCGCTTGCAGCGCATCAGTTAGAGTTAATGACTGATCAGTATCTGGCGGTCGACGCGCGTGGAATTCCGTTACCGAACGCTGTGCGAAGTGTCGATGGGCATGAGTTTGATTTTCGTCAGGCCAAAGCCGTTGGGCCTTTGTGCCGGCAAAGCGCTGACCTGCCACATGGGCTGGATCATTGCTTTGTCAGTAGCTTTGTGACAGAGCCATCGCCAGACCCGCTGCCCCTGCAGGCCAGACTCAGTCACAAAAGCGGTGCAGAACAAAGAACACTGGAGCTGCGCAGCTCTCAGCCAGGTGTGCAGGTGTATGTCGGCACGTATTTAGGGGCACCTTTTGCGCCATTTCAGGGCATTTGTTTAGAAGCACAAAATTTCCCGGATGCACCAAACCGGCCGGATTTTCCATCCGCCGTACTCAGGCCGGGCGAGCTGTATCAACAACAGATTTTTTACCGCTTCAGCTGAAGCAAAGTTAAAGACAAACTCCCCGCGTAGTGGGAGCACACACAACAAATCCCGTGCTGCGGGAGATAACAACAAAATACAGGGTAAGATATGACGTTATCCAATCTCGACATGGCGATTTTTGTCGTCTACATCCTCGGCCTGCTCTTCGTCGCCTATTGGGTGTCGCGCGAAGAAAAAGGTCATCAGAAAAACACCAATGAATACTTTCTGGCCGGCAACAGCCTGCCGTGGTGGGCCATTGGCGCCTCCCTGATTGCCGCCAATATCTCGGCCGAACAAATCATCGGCATGTCGGGCTCTGGTTACGCCATTGGCTTAGGCATCGCATCCTATGAGTGGATGGCGGCGCTGACGCTGATGCTGGTGGGTAAATATTGCCTGCCAATTTTCCTGAAAAAACAAATCTATACGATGCCGCAGTTCCTGCAGCAGCGCTTTGATAACCGCGTGCGCACCACCCTCGCCATCTTCTGGCTGGCTGTGTATGTGTTTGTCAATTTAACCGCCGTGCTGTGGCTGGGCGCGCTGGCCGTCAATGCGCTGACCGGTATTGACCTGTTCTGGAGTATGGCGCTGCTGGCTTTATTCTCAGTCAGCTATTCGTTGTACGGCGGCCTCAAAGCCGTAGCTTTTACCGACATTTTGCAAGTGGTGCTGCTGGTATTCGGTGGCCTGTTTATGTCGTACCTGGCGCTCGACATGATCGGCGCCGGCGCTGGTGTGCTGGCTGGTTTTGACACTTTGCTTGCCAAAGCGCCGGAAAAGTTCGACATGATTTTAAGCCCGGACAATCCGCATTATGTCAGCCTGCCAGGTATTTCGGTGCTGGTCGGTGGTATGTGGGTGATGAACTTAAGTTACTGGGGTTTTAACCAATATATTATCCAGCGCGCCTTAGCCGCGCCGAGTTTGCGTGAAGCGCAAAAAGGCATTGCTTTTGCTGCCTTCCTGAAGCTGTTAATGCCCATTATCGTGGTGCTGCCAGGTATTGCTGCGGTGCTGATCCTGCCGGATTTAGCCAAGCCGGATCAGGCTTACCCGCAATTGATGGCGCTGATGCCGTCTGGCCTGAAAGGCCTGATTTTTGCTGCTTTAGTCGCAGCCATCCTGTCGAGCCTGGCGTCTATGACTAACTCTGTCGCCACGCTGTTTACCATGGATTTGTATGCGCAGGTGAAACCGGCGGAAAGCCAGCAACATTATGTGTTGGTCGGCCGCGCGGTCAGTTTGCTGTCTTTATTAATCGCACTCTTTACCGCCAAACCATTGCTCGGTGATTTTGACCAGGCCTTCCAATATATTCAGGAATTTACCGGCTTCTTTACGCCGGGCATCGTCGTACTGTTTTTCATGGGCATGTTCTGGAAAAAAACTACGGCGGACGCTGCGCTGCTGGCCGCTGTAGGCTCTGCGGTATTCAGTTTCCTGTTTTATCAGTTCTGGCCGGCGCTGCCCTTTATGGACCGGGTTGGTCTGGTGTTCCTGCTGTGTCTGGGCCTGGCAATTGTCGTGTCTCTGCTGCAGGGCAACAAAGCACAGGCCGGTGCGGTGGAACTCAATGACATCAGTTTCGACACCAGCAAAGGCTTCAGCCTGTCGTTGGCACTGGTCGTGCTGGTGCTGGTGGTGTTCTATAGCGTGTGGTGGTGATGATGCGGTTTAAGCCAACAACGATGCTGACGCTGGCCGCGTTGTCACTCAGCGTCACCGCCAGCGAATCTTATGTCAAAGACGGCGTCTGGTATCAGACGAATGCTGATGGCAAAGCAGAAGAAGTGGCGCTGTTTGGCGCCAACTACAGCCTGCCCTTTGCCTTTGGTTATCGCTCGGTCAAAGCCATGGGCTTGTCGCACGAGGAGATGATCCGGCTGGATGTGGCGCACCTGGCACGTTTAGGCGTCACAGCCTACCGCATCCATTTGTGGGACCGTTTAATCAGTGACCGCGACGGCAATTTGCTTGAGAACGAGCATCTCAAGCTATTTGATTTTTTACTGTCGGAACTGAAGCGCTACAACATCAAAGCGGTAGTGACGCCGATTGGTTGGTGGGGCAGCGGTTATCCGGCGCCGGATCCAACTGAGCCAGGTTTTTCCGTGCTGTACAGCAAAAACCAGATGAACGAAAAAGCCGATGCGATCAAAGCGCAGCATAGATATTTAGCCCAGCTGATGGCACACAAAAACCGCGATGGCGTGCCCTACGCCAAGGACCCTAATATCCTGGCGTTTGAGCTGTTTAACGAGCCGAAACACGCCGACGCCGGCGCAGTGACTCAGTACGTCAATGACCTCGTTAAAGTGATGCGCGACGCCGGTGTGACCAAGCCGCTGTTTTATAACAGCAGTGAACAAGGCAACTGGCCGGAATTTGCCAAAGCTTTGTGTCAAAGCAATATCGACGGTGTGTCATTTCAGTGGTATCCAACCGGATTGCTGAAATACAGCAGCCTGCAAAGCAATGTGCTGGGCTCTGTTGCGCAGTATCACAACCCATTTAAAGACATCGCCGCCTGCGCTGGCAAAGCTCGGATGATTTACGAATTTGACGCCGCCGATGTTAAAGCGCCTGTGCTTTATCCGGCGATGGCGCGTAGCTTTCGCAGTGCGGGTTTTCAGTGGGCCACCCAGTTCGCCTACGACCCGGCGGCGCTTGCCGCCAGCAATGCTGAATACAACACGCATTATTTAAATTTGTTGTACACGCCGGCCAAAGCCATCAGTTTTTTGATCGCCGGCGAAGTGTTTCGCCGCCTGCCGCGTGGCGCAGATACAGGACCTTATCCGGCATCGAATCAATTTGGTGGCGCGGCGCTGAATATCACCTTAGACCCGGCAAACGGTCTGGCGCTGTTAAACAATGGCAGCCGGTTTTATCACAGCACCAGCACAGACATTGCACCGGTGGCTGCAGCAACACTGAGCCATATCGCTGGTGTCGGCAGTTCCCCGCTGGTGCAGTATCAGGGTAGCGGCGCTTATTTTCTTGATAAACAACAAGACGGTTTGTGGCAGCTGGAAGTGTATCCGGATGCGACTGAGCTGGATGACCCGCACCAGAATTCCAGTTTAAAACGCGAAGCCGTGCGGCTGTCGGTGAGTACCCGTGAGATGACTGTTAAGCTGGCCGATTTGGGCCAAAGTTTTGTGTTGCAGCGCACTGATGGAACTCAGCTAAGCGCGAAAAACGGCTCAGTGACGTTGACGCCGGGCCGTTATCTGCTGGCGAAAACTGCAGCCTTATTTGCACAGTATAAAACGCAAAATCGGCCTTTCTTGCTGCCCGCCATCGCTGAGAAACCACCATTGCTGGTACATCAACCGCTGCGGCAATGGCCCATCGACCAGCCGCTGCCGGTCTGTGCCCAGCTTTCTGCAACTCAGCTATCCGGCCTGAAAGTCAGCCTGTTTTACCGGCTCGCCGGTGAAGGTCAGGTGCAGCAACAGCAGATGCTAGCGGAAGATTTAGGCCGTTATTGCACTAAGCTGAAACTGCCGACACAAAGCGGCCTGCTGCAATATCAGCTGGTATTACAAGAAAATAGCAAGCCGCTGAGTTTCCCCGACGCGGTCGAAGCGCTGCCGTCGGACTGGGATTTCCCGCAAAGCCCGCAACATCAATTCAGCACTTTGCTGCAACAACCGGGCGCGGCGGTGCCATTGTTTGATGCGCGGGTTGACCAGACCACTTTGCTCTATCCCAAAGATGCGCAAGTCACCCAGCAATGGCTGGCTGGTGAACGTCAGCAAGGCCTGGTTTTACGGCTACGGCCGGCCAAAACGCCGGACTGGCAACGACCGCCTTTGCCATTGCTGCGCACTGAAACTCATGCCGTGATGGGGCTGACGCAACGCGATTTAGCCGGATACACTAAGGTCGCTATTAAAATTCGATCAGTGAAAGACAAACTGCCGGTGCGCTTTGCGCTGCTGAACAAAGACGGTCTGGCCTTTGGTATTGACCTGGAAGCGAGCTCAGAATGGCGTTATCAACTGGTGCCGCTGAGTGCGCTTGAGGCAACACCCACCCTGCTGACTCAGGCCTACCCGACTTTTATGCCGGCACAGCTTGCGCATCAGGGCCAGAGCCTCGGTGATCTGTCGCAGCTACAAGGCACGCAGTGGCAG
>CBFGPY010000063.1:0-8806 GCA_965650755.1 uncultured Chromatiaceae bacterium
CGCATCAAAATTGGTTTGGCTGTGATGTTTACGCTGGTGGTGATGCCGGTGATCCCGCCGGTGAAAGATACCAATCTGATGTCTGCCTTCACCGTTATTCAGGTGATGCAGCAGCTGCTGATTGGCACCGCGATGGGCTTTATCTCGATGATTTTTATTAATGCCTTTGTGCAGGCTGGTCAAATTCTTGCGACTCAGACCGGCCTCGGCTTTTCGTCGTTAGTGGACCCGGCGAGCGGTATCAGTATTCCGACTATCGGTCAGTTTTATCTTATCCTGGCAACACTGATGTTCTGGGTCTACGACGGTCATCTGATCATGTTTCAGATGATAGTGTTTAGTTTTGAATCGCTGCCTATTAACGGGCAGTGGTGGGATGTTGACAATTATCTGACGATTGCCGAGTTCGGCGGTTGGATTTTTGCCACATCACTGGCTATCACGCTTGCGCCTGTCACCGCGATGTTATTGGTCAACCTGGCCTTTGGTGTGATGACACGTGCTGCGCCGCAGCTGAATATTTTCTCCATTGGTTTCCCGGTCACGATGATCGCTGGTTTATTGATCCTGTGGCTGACGATGAATACCTTTTTGTTCCACTTTAATTTGCAATGGCAGCACGGTATCGAAGTGACGTGCAAGCTCATTGGTTGCTGACGGAGGAATGCCATGGCTGCCGACAGCGATATGGAAAAGACCGAAGACCCCACGGGTAAGAAACTCAGTGACGCGGCGGAAAAAGGTAATATTGCCAGGTCGCAGGACCTGGCCACAGCGATGGTGTTAATCGGCAGTAGTCTTGGCATCCTGATGTATGGCACTGAGCTCGCGGAAGCGACCTTACAGGTGTGCCGGCGTTTATTGAGTCTGAATCAAAAAGACGTGCAGGACCCGACCATGATGACCGCTGCGGCACACGCGGCGCTTATCGCCGTGACACCGGCTTTCCTGAAGCTGTGTCTGGTGATTCTGATCGCCGGGTTTGTTGGCAATACCATTCTGGGGGGCTACAACTTTACCTGGTATGGCGCCAGTTTCCGGCCAGATAAACTCAGTCCGCTCGCCGGTATCAAACGAATGTTTAGTCTCAATTCGGTGATTGAGCTGTTCAAAGGCGTGTTAAAAGTCTCTGTAGTGGCGGGCTGCGCTTATCTGCTGCTTAAAGTGTTTTTTGCCGACATCATGGCCTTGTCGCTGATGACCAGCCCGGATGATATCGCTGCAGCGCTTTATTTACTGTGCTGGATGTTTTTTGGCCTTTGTGCCAGTACGCTGATTATTGCGGCTATTGATGCGCCATATCAGAAATGGCGTCATATCCAGCAGATGAAAATGACCAAACAAGAGGTCAAAGACGAATACAAAAACTCGGAAGGTAATCCGGAAATTAAAGGCCGGATCCGGGGGTTGCAAATCCAGATGTCACGCCGGCGGATGATGCAGGCAGTTCCCAAAGCGGATGTTGTGGTTACCAACCCGACCCACTACGCAGTAGCGCTGAAATATGAGCACGGTAAGCAACGGGCACCTGTGGTGGTGGCCAAAGGTGTCGACGAAATGGCGATGTACATCCGGCAAATTGCTGAAGCAAACAAAGTGCCGATTATCCGCTCGCCGGCGCTGGCCCGTTCGGTGTATCACACCACTGAACTGGACCATCCTATCCCGGAACAGTTGTTTTCTGCAGTGGCCCAAATCTTGGCTTATGTCTATCAGCTCAAAGTTTATCGGCGTGGCAAAGGACAAAAACCGAAACCACTGGCCAAAGATTTGCCAATCCCGGAAGGTTTCCGCCATTAATCTGGCTTTGTGCGGCTTAGGGCGTGTTGACGTCTGGTGGTTAGGTTTTGTTCGAATTGGTGGCGTTTTGGGCGCGAAACGAGGCGCGTGGCATAGTCATTCTATGTGAGCAACGAGTGACAAAGCCCAAAGCGCCACCAAACGAACCCACAGGGCAGCGTTTGGCAGCTCTTTCTGCTGCGTTAGTGCTCGTTTGTGTAGAATAACTACACCGCTCTCGCACTGCCTTGCATAAAAAGCTGCCAAACTGCTGCAAAAACAAACACCAAACGTCGACACGCCCTAGCATTGCGCTGATGGAACGAATTTTGCCTTGGTAGACTGAATGTCAATTTTCCGGCGGAATTCCGATGCAGCTAGCCAATGTCCTGACACGATTTGATCGTTCGCAATTACAACATCTGAAAGGGACTGGCACGCCTTTGCTGATCCTGGCGGCACTCGCCATGATTGTGCTGCCGTTACCGCCGCTGCTGCTCGATATCCTGTTCTCTTTTAATATTGCGCTGGCACTGGTGGTGTTGCTGGTCACTATCTATGTCAGAAAGCCGCTGGATTTTGCGATTTTTCCGTCGGTGATTTTGGTTGCAACCATTCTGCGCCTGGCCTTAAACGTCGCCAGTACCCGGATAGTGCTGCTGGAAGGGCACACCGGCCCCGATGCGGCTGGTGCGGTGATCGAAGCTTTCGGTCACGTAGTGATCGGCGGTAACTACGCTGTGGGTATTGTGGTCTTTGCCATCTTGATCATCATCAACTTCGTTGTGGTGACCAAAGGTGCTGGCCGGATCGCAGAAGTTACCGCCCGTTTTACGTTGGACGCGATGCCCGGTAAGCAAATGGCAATTGATGCGGACTTAAACTCAGGGTTTATTGACCAGGACCAGGCGCGCAAACGCCGGGAAGAAGTCACCGCCGAAGCTGATTTTTATGGTTCGATGGACGGTGCGACCAAATTCGTCAAAGGGGACGCCGTTGCCGGTCTGATAATTTTATTTGTCGGCCTGATTGGTGGTATTTTTATCGGTACTTTACAGCACGATCTGGCATTTGGCGATGCGCTGGAAGTGTATACACTGCTGACGATCGGTGATGGCCTGGTTGCGCAAATCCCAGGGTTATTGCTGTCAATCGGCACCGCCATCATTGTCACCCGACAAAATAAAGAGGCTGACCTCGGTGAACAAATGAGTGGTCAGCTCGGCAACCTGAAGGTGCTGATTGTCTCTGCCATGTTACTGACCATTATGGGTATAGTGCCAGGCATGCCACATCTGGCGTTTTTGAGTCTGGCTGCTTTATTGGGCGGAGCGGCTTATCTAATCCATAAACGTAGTCAGGCGCCTGCAGTGGCGGCCGGCCAATCCAGATCCGAGCTGGTCCCGGCAGCGGATTTAGCACCGCAAAAAGAAATTGGCTGGGACGATGTGCATCCGGTCGATGTCATTGGTCTCGAAGTCGGCTATCGCTTAATTCCGCTGGTTGATAAGGCTCAGGGGGGCGAGTTACTGGCACGGATCAAAGGCGTGCGGAAGAAATTGTCACAAGAGCTTGGATTCCTGATCCCTGCGGTGCATATCCGCGACAACCTCGACCTGGAACCTAACACTTATCGCGTGACCCTGATGGGCGTCAATACCGGCCAGTCTGAGCTGCGACATGATAACGAGCTGGCAATCAATCCGGGGCAGGTGTTTGGTAGCTTAAAAGGCATTCCAACGAAAGACCCGGCGTTTGGGCTGGAAGCGGTCTGGATCCCACGTAATCAGCGGGAACATGCGCAAACGTTGGGTTATACCGTGGTGGATGCGGCCACGGTCGTGGCAACTCACCTCAGCCAAATCCTGACTAATAATGCGGCCAGCCTGCTAGGCCACGAAGAAGTACAAAATCTGCTGGATATGCTGGCAAAAACTTCACCGAAGCTGGCCGAGGCTTTGGTCCCGGATACGCTGCCGCTGCGCTCAGTGGTCAAAGTACTGCAAAATCTGTTGCATGAAGGCGTGCCTATCCGTGATATGCGTACTATTGCTCAGACGCTGGTGGATACCGGCGCACGCAGTCAGGACATTGATGTGCTGACTGCATCTTGCCGTATCGCGCTGCGCCGCCTCATTGTTCAGGAAGTCGCTGCCGGTGCTGCCGAAATTCCGGTGATGACCTTTGCACCTGAGCTGGAACAGATGTTACATCAATCGATGCAGGCTGCCGGCAGCGATGGCGCCGGCATTGAACCTGGTTTGGCGGAACGCATTCAGCAGTCACTGCGCGATGCGTCACAACAACAGGAATTGGCGGGAGAACCAGCAGTCCTGCTGACGTCCGGCATTTTACGCAGTGTGATGGCACGATTTGTGAAATACACCATTCCAGGATTGCGGGTGTTGTCGTATCAGGAGATCCCTGATGACAAACAGGTTCGTATCGTCAGTGTGGTTGGCCAGGCGGGTTAGGAGTTTAAACGATGAAAATTAAGCGCTTTGTAGCAAAAGATATGCGCACTGCTTTGGCAGAAGTGAAAGAATTTTTAGGCCCTGATGCCATTATTTTGTCGAATAAAAAGGTCGCCGGTGGTATTGAACTGGTCGCTGCCGTTGACCCGGAAGCCACGCCAGCTAAGGCTGCCGTGGCAGAACCACAGCAAAAACCGATGGCCTCCACCGCAGGTAGCACCCTAAACATCCGTGTCGATGATGATGAACCTGAGCAGGAGGTGCCGGCTGATTCATTGCGGGCGCTGTTGGCGCGGCAAATGATTAAACAGCAAAAAGCGCATGTCGAGCCGGTTGGCGGCGGTGACAGAAAATTGACGACAAAAACAGTTGCCGAGCCGATCCAATCACCTTTATTACAAAAAACAAAAGCTGCTCCTGCGCCAGAGCGTCAAAATCCTGCCATATCATCAACCATGATGGCGGATTTGAACAAACTGCAGCAGCAAAATATGCAACTGATGCAACAGCAGTTTGACACTATGCGTCAGGAAATGAACTCGATGAAGCAGCTGCTGCAGCATCAGGTTTCCGGCCTGATGTGGCAAGACCTGGCTCGTCGTGAACCAGTGCGGGCATTGGTGATTGAAAAGCTGCAGCAACTGGGCTTAAGCGAGGCCATGGCTGATCAGCTTGCCTGCTTTATGCCGGAAGATATCGCTGATGGTGAAGCCTGGGACTGCGCACTTGAATTGTTAGCTGGCCAGCTGACTACCACCAATGACGATTTAATGCGCCGCGGTGGCGTTGTCGCTCTGGTTGGGCCAACCGGAGTCGGTAAAACCACAACTGTGGCGAAACTGGCAGCACAGTTTGCCCGTTTACATGGGGCAGATCAGGTCGCGCTAATCACCACCGACACTTTCCGTATTGGCGCTTTTGAACAATTGGCCACTTTTGGTCGCATTATCGGCTGTCCGGTCAAACAGGCGAAAGACCATGAAGAATTGGCCATTCTGTTAACTCAGTTACAGCAGCGTAAACTTATTCTGATTGATACGGCGGGTATGAGTCAGCGCGACGTACGACTTGCTGAAAAACTGTCCGCTCTGATGCATAATTCACGTGTCAAAATAAGAAGTTATCTGGTATTGTCTGCGACCTCACAAGCCCGCGTTATGCAGGAAACAGTGGAGCACTTCAAACGAATTTCACTGTCGGGTTGTATTTTCACAAAACTTGATGAATGCTTAAGCTTGGGTGAGATTATCAATATCGCAATTCAAAATGCTTTACCAGTCAGTTATTTGACCAATGGTCAACGGGTGCCTGAAGATATTGAAGCTGCGCAGGCGAAAGCCATGATCGACCAGGCTGAGCAGTTACGTCTGGCACACGCCAGTGCAGGACATCAGTGGTATCAGGATGTAACAGCCCGGGCGGATGGAACCTATGCATAATCATGAATTAATGTATGATCAAGCCAGCGGCCTGAGAAGAATGAAACAGCAGATGGTAAAAGTAATCGCAGTTACAGGTGGAAAAGGTGGTGTTGGTAAAACCAACGTCACACTGAATCTCGCCATGGCGATGGCCCAGATGGGTAAAAAGGTGCTGGTATTGGACGCGGATTTGGGACTAGCCAATTGCGACGTGATGCTGGGCCTACGCGTGGAGAAGAACCTGTTTCATGTCCTGTCCGGTGAAGCGGAACTGGACGATATCCTGATTGAAGGGCCGTTTGGCATTAAAATTGTGCCGGCAACCTCAGGCACACAATCGATGACAGAGTTAAGCCCGGCCGAGCATGCAGGACTTATCAGAGCTTTTAGTGAGTTGCGCACTGCTTTTGATGTGTTACTGGTCGATACAGCTGCTGGTATCTCAGACATGGTGCTGAGCTTTTCCCGTGCATCACAAGATGTGCTGGTCGTAGTCTGTGACGAGCCTTCTTCTATCACTGATGCTTATGCACTGATGAAAATTCTGAGCCGAGAGCACGCGGTACAACGTTTTAAAATTGTGGCAAATATGGTTCGCAGCCTGAAAGAAGGCCAGGAGCTGTTTGCCAAATTAAGTCGGGTGACTGACCGGTTCCTCGATGTCACACTTGAGCTGGTTGCCACCATTCCATTTGATGAAAATGTGCGCAAAGCAGCGCGGAAGCAAAAAGCATTCGTAGATGCTTTCCCGAAAACGCCGGCCTCGCTTGCCGTCAAAACTCTGGCGACCCGAGCGATACAGTGGCCGGTGCCACCCAGTGCATCCGGCCATCTTGAATTTTTCCTAGAGCAACTCGTACAGCCGCAGTCCGAAAGGCGGGGGGTGATGTGAATAGTCGTTTAGCTGCATATGGCGGAAATAATCAGCTGCAGTTGCTGGTTGAAAAGCATGCTCCTCTGGTTAAACGCATTGCATACCACTTGTTGGCCCGTTTACCGGCCAGTGTGCAGGTTGATGATTTAATACAGTCAGGCATGATTGGCCTGATTGAAGCCGCGAAAAATTTTGACAGTACCAAAGGCGCCAGTTTTGAGACCTTTGCCGGTATTCGTATCCGGGGTTCGATGCTGGATGAAATCCGCCGCGGTGACTGGACACCCAGATCCGTACATCGTAATTCCCGTCTGATTGCTGAAACAATCGCCGAATTGGAAGCAACATTAGGCCGCGACGTAAAAGATGTTGAAGTTGCTGAAAAACTTGATATAACTTTAGATGAGTATCATCACATGCTCAGTGATGCCAGCAATGGCCGCATCATTGGGATGGAAGATTTAGGCATCAGTGAAGATGTGTTGGTCACTGCAAATGACAAACAAGACGACCAACTGTTTGAAGAGCAGGCCAACGATTCGTTCCAACAAGCATTGGTAAAAAATATCAGTAGCTTACCGGAGCGTGAGGCAATAGTATTGTCGCTCTATTATAATGACGAACTCAATTTAAAAGAGATTGGCGAAGTGCTCAGCGTCAGCGAATCTCGGGTCAGTCAGATTCATAGTCAGGCGTTGTTGCGGCTCCGGTCGCGGATGCAGGACTGGTTGTAATTTTTAGGATAACCACTGGGGTATCTCGTCGGAGGGGATTTTGGATAAAAATATGAAAATTCTCGTGGTAGACGACTTTTCTACTATGAGACGCATCATTAAAAACCTGTTACGTGACTTGGGCTTTACCAACGTACAGGAAGCAGATGATGGCAGCACGGCTCTGCCAATGCTGCAAAATGGTGATTTTGATTTTGTCGTCACCGACTGGAATATGCCAGGTATGCAAGGGATCGATTTATTACGCGCGATCCGGGCTGATGCCAAGTTAAAACATATCCCGGTTCTGATGGTCACCGCTGAAGCCAAAAAAGAACAAATTATCGCGGCTGCTCAGGCTGGTGTGAATGGATATATCGTCAAACCTTTCACTGCTGCAACTTTACAAGAGAAGTTATCAAAAGTCTTCGAGCGCTTAGGTTAATCCGTATCTGACACAGGAGTGGCGCTATGTCTGCATATACGGCACCTATTATCACCCTAGAACAGGCGCGCGAACTTGTGCAGTTGTTAGAGATGGGCGAGCAGGACGCTGCCAATGAGCTGGTTCAGGGGCTTGCTGTCCCCGGCTCTTCAGAACTCTTTGCTGAAGTTGGAAAACTGACGCGTCAACTGCACGATTCATTAAAAAGTTTCCAGGTGGATCCTTCTATCAGTAACTTACTGGAAGAGGATATCCCTGATGCCAAACGCCGGCTTTCCCATGTTATTGATATGACTGAACAAGCCGCGAACCAGACAATGGACGCGGTTGAGTCGTGTTTGCCTATTGCAGATAAGTTAGGTGTTAGCTTAAACGCAATACTTCCGGAATGGCAAAAATTGATGACCAGGAATATGAAACTTGGTGAATTCAAAGCCTTATGCCATAGTTTAAACAGCTTTTTGCATGAATCATCGACCAATGTAGCGGCGCTGCAGGGGTCTATGACAGAAGTCTTAATGGCGCAAGGATTTCAGGATCTGACTGGTCAAATTTTGCGCCGTGTTATTGAATTGGTTCGGGAAGTTGAAGACAGCCTAATCGGCTTACTCACCGCATTTGGCCATGTCACTGTCGCCGCGGAAGCAAAACCCGCGGCAGTGCGCAAACCGAAAGCAGGCCATGAGGCCGAAGGGCCAATTATCGATGCCGCCAGCCGGAATGACGTGGTGCAGGGGCAGGATGATGTTGACGATTTATTATCGAGTTTAGGGTTCTGAGAGAGGTAAAGTGGCATGGGCTTTGATTTAGATGAGGATATTTTACAGGATTTCCTAGTCGAAGCCGGCGAGATCCTTGAAGCATTAGCGGAACAGTTGGTCGAACTAGAAAACAACCCCGACGATTCTGCTTTGCTGAACGCAATTTTTCGTGGATTTCATACGGTTAAAGGTGGCGCTGGTTTTTTATCGCTGACAGAGCTGGTTGATGCCTGTCATGGTGCGGAAAACGTGTTTGATATCCTTCGAACCGGCAAGCGTCGGGTAACATCCGAATTGATGGATGTCATCCTGCAAGCACTTGACGCTATTAACGAAATG
>CBFGPY010000064.1:0-8773 GCA_965650755.1 uncultured Chromatiaceae bacterium
TGCGCTGAATCGGTTGACTATTCCCGCGACTGCGCGCTAAACGCAGTCGCCATCATCTTTTTTATCGAACACCATCCTCATTTTTATTTGTTTTAATTGATGAACAAACCTCTTTAAGCTGACCCTATTGCCAAGTAGCCGCCACTTAAAGGAATTCATCATGTTAAAAACACTGAGCTTTACCACCATGCACTTCAGTATTGCCTTTACCGTGGCCTATCTGCTGACTGGCGATTTGCTGGTGGGCGGTTTGGTTGCGATGGTAGAACCTGCGGTGAATACCGTCGGCTATATCATTCACGAAAAGATTTGGCAGCGTCTGCAAAACAAACAACAATCCGGTCTGCTGGCAGCATAACGCCGCGACAGGCAGCAGGTACTTCAGTCGCAATCGGACAGAAAAACCGTTACACTGGCGCCCCGATTTTTCTCTGGTACCTGCCATGGCGCTCAAAGCCACGATTTACAAGGCCGAACTGGCCATCGCCGACATGACCCGGCATTATTATCAGACCCACAGTCTGACGCTGGCCCAGCATCCTTCCGAAACCATTGAACGGATGATGCTGCGACTGGTGGCTTTTACTTTGTGCGCCCATGAGCGACTGATTTTCGGCAAAGGCATCTCCGAAGATGCTGAACCCGATTTATGGCAACACGATTACGGCGGCAATATCGAACTCTGGATTGAGCTGGGTTTGCCTGAAGATAAACTGTTACGCCGCGCCGCACACCGGGCACAACAAGGCATGGTGCTGGCTTATGGCGGCACCGTTGTTGATAAATGGTGGAAAGACGCCCAGAAAACAGCTCGTGAATTGTCGAATCTGACCGTCGTTGCTATCGATGCCGCTGAGTCGCAGGCGCTGGCTGAGTTGTGCCAACGCACCATGCAGCTACAATGTACCATTCAGGAAGGCCAGTTGTGGTTTGCCGATTCAAATCACTCTGTGGTGCTGAATCCGCGCCTGCTGCAGCAGAGCAATCCCCCCCTGTTTCAATTGGAGTCATAATGTTTCTCGGAAAAACCAATCGGCTGGTCATGAAAAGACGCGTGGATTTCGGCGTCTATCTCGATGGCAAAGAATGGGGCGACATCCTGCTGCCAAAACGCTATGTCCCTGCCACTGCCGATATCGGCAGCAGTATTGACGTATTTTTATATCTGGATTCCGAAGATCAACTAATCGCAACCACGGAACGCCCATTGATCAAAGTCGGCGAAGTGGCGCAAATGCGCGTCGTTGCGGTGACAAAAGTCGGTGCCTTTTTAAACTGGGGTCTGAAAAAAGACCTGCTGGTGCCTTTTGCCGAGCAGGCCGTGCCAATGCAGCAGGACTACAGCTATCTTGTGTACTGTTTTGTTGATAAAAGTAACCGCATCGTGGCTTCCAGCAAGCTGGATAAATTTATCGGCAAAACTACGCCACAGCTCAAAGCCGGTGATGAAGTATCCATCGTTGTCGCTGAGCCAACTGACTTAGGTTTTAAAGTCGTCGTGAATAACGAACACTGGGGACTTTTATATAAAGATCAGGTGTTTAAACAATTACGCCGTGGTTATCAGTGCAAAGCCTATGTCAACAAACTGCGTAGTGACGGCAAAATCGATTTGTTGCTGGATAAACCGGGTTATGGCAAAACCCTGGACTTAACCGGCCAAATTCTGCAAAAACTCAGTGACAATGACGGTGTTCTGCTGCTGTCGGATAAAAGCTCGCCGGAAGCGATTTATGCGCTGTTTGGCGTCAGCAAAAAAGTCTATAAACAAGCCATTGGCGCTTTGTTTAAAGAAGGCAAGATCGTTATCAGTGAGACTAAAATCGAACTGAAAAAATAGTTAAAACGCCCGGTGCTGACCACACCGGGTTTATTTTAACCACTCTACCGCCTGACGCGGTGGCAGTGCCGCAGCGAACCAATACCCCTGCCCCGACTCGCAGCCCAGCTCTGACAAAATCTTCCGTTGCAGACTATTTTCGATACCTTCCGCTATAACTTTTAACTTCAGTGTTTTCGCCAGCGTAATGATGGTATTGACCACGGCATTTTCCTGAATGCGCGGCCGGATCCCGGCAATAAAACTGCGGTCTATTTTTAGTACGTCCAGCTGAAATTCGTGCAGGTAACTCAGACTGGAATAGCCGGTGCCAAAATCATCCAAAAATACCCGGATCCCCGCAGCACGCAACCGCGCAATGGTGGTTTTGGCCTGTTCAATTTTGTCTATCAGTGCGCGTTCAGTGATCTCAATCGCCAGATATTGTGCCGGTACCTGATGAGCCGCCAATTGCTGGAGCACAGCGTCCGCAAAATCCGGCAGCGAAAAGCTGCGGCCCGAGATATTCACACTGATATAAAACGGCGTAGCATAATTCTGCCACCAGAGATTTATCTGCCGCACAGCCTGACGGACCACGTACAAATCAATCGCGCCTAATAAGCCAAGTTCTTCTGCCAGCGGGATAAAATCGTTGGGCGGAATAAATCCCCGTTCCGGGTGTTGCCAGCGGATCAAGGCTTCAAAACCTACGGTATTATCGGTTTCCAGATCGACAACTGGCTGGTAATGCAGTTCAAATTGCTGCTGCTCCAGCGCAGCCTGAATTTCCATCTCAAGTTGATAGTGCCGAACGGCACGCTGGTCCATTTCATCGGAGAAAAATCGATAGACGCCCCGTCCATCCTGCTTGGCCTGATACATGGCGATATCAGCACGGCGGATCAGCTCGTCAGTGTCATCCAGTTCAGTATGAGTGTCTGCCAGGGCAACGCCGATACTGGCCGAGGTCTGCAGTTTGTGCTGTTTTAATACGATGGCCTGGCTGAGCTGATGGCCAATCCGCTGCATCACTTCTGCCACATCCGCTTCGCTGTGCACGTCATCGAGTAAAATGGCAAATTCATCACCACCAAGCCGGGCCAGCGTGTCATTCTGCCGCAAGCAACGTTTCAGCAACTGGGCAACAGCGACCAGGAACTCGTCACCGATTTGGTGACCGAGGGTATCATTAACCATTTTAAAACGGTCCAGATCCAGATAAGCCACAGCAACCACATGGTCAGGATAACGCCGCCGTCTTTTAAACCCCTGCCGGACCCGGTCTAAAAACAACAGCCGGTTCGGCAGGTTGGTCAGTGCATCATGCAGCGCCTGATGCAGCAGCCGTTGCTGGACAAAAACCCGTTCCAGTGCACTACAGATGTGTTGACTGACGAACAATAACAAGTCGAGGTCTGTCTGCTGATAATGCCTTTCAGCATCATAACTCTGCACAACCACAACACCCTGCACATTTTCTTCCGATTTAAACGGCACGCCCAACCAATATTCAGGCTGTTCACCATAAGCTTTCACAATATGGTCGCGATCTAACTGCGCGAGCAGAGCTTTATCCGCCAGCAATGGCTTATCTGTGCGAAATACATAACCGGTCAGACTATGATTCAGGATCTCTTTTGGATAAAACTGATCCGGACCTATATGTTCGCGTGAATCAGCAAAATAGGGAAAATGCAGCACTTCATTGTCACTGTCATACAGCGCAATAAAAAAATTCTCGGCATAGATCAATGAATTGACGTTGTGGTGTAGCTGTTGATAAAACTGCGCAGGTGCATCGCCGTCATACTGCAGAGAAGCGATATTAAACAACACTTTCTGTAGCCGGCCAGCGTATTCCAGCTGAGCCACTGAATGTTGAATGTTTGCCAGCCCCTGCAGTTGTTCCAGCTTTCTAGCAAGCACTTCAGCAACTTGCTCAAGCAGAGATTGATTGTCAGCAAAAAAATGTTTCGACGGATGTTCGCAATCCAGCACCGCCAGCAATTTGCCGTCTGACATCACCGGCACCACCAATTCGCTGCCATATTGCAGCTGCCCCGCCAGATAACGCGGGTCTGCGGCGGTGTCGGCGACATAAATCGTTTGTTGCTGCCGCGCCGCAAACGCGACTAAACCGGCACTGTCATTGAGCTGAAATTGCGGCACCGCTTTGTCACAGGCGCGTAGCCCGCAGGCTGCAACCCGTTGTAACAGCTGCGGATCAGAAGTTGAAGGGACAAACAAACCGCAATCAGAAAACTCAAGCGCTTCACTGACCAGCTGGACAACCCGCTGATAGACACTCAGTTCCGAAGTAATACTGTGCAGTTCAAGTGCCAGACGGTTCAGCGCCCGCAACGCCTTCACTTCGTGCTGAAGCTGGCGGATTTCGGCAAGTTCACCTGCCGAAATCGCGAAACTTTGCGCGTTGCCATACTGATTCAGCTGCGGTTCCATCTGTTCTGACATCCGTTAACTTTTTGAAAGTTATAACACAATGTCAGATTTTTAGTAAATTGTCAGACGGCGTCTTTAAATCCGGGTTTAGCCAGTACCAGATGGACTGTACTGGTCGCGCGCTCCAGGAAACCGCCTTCGCAGTAACATAAATAGAACTGCCACATGCGGATAAAGCGCTGATCATAGCCAAGCGCCAGCACCTGCTCTTTTTGCAGCTCAAAGCGCTGATACCAGTCAGCCAAAGTACGGGCATAATCAAGACCAATATCACTGAGCTGGCGGATCACCAGGTCGGTATGCTGACACACAGCGCCGGCCATTTTTGTGACCGACGGCAAAAAACCGCCCGGAAAGATAAACTTCTGAATAAAATCGACTTCTTTGCTGTAATGCTCAAAACGCTGATCCGCGATAGTGATAGCCTGCAGCACCATCAGACCATTGGCTTTGAGCAGGCTACTGCATTTAGCGAAGTAACTGTCGAGATATTCCTTGCCGACCGCTTCAATCATTTCCACCGACACCAGCTTGTCGTACTGGCCTGTGAGTAACCGGTAGTCTTCGAATAACAAGGTAATTTGGTCGGTGAGACCTGCTGCTGCGATGCGTTCTGCCGCATAGTCATACTGCTCACGCGAGATAGTCGTAGTAGTAACTTTGCAGCCATAGTGAGTGGCAGCATAAATCGCCAGACTGCCCCAACCGGTACCAATCTCCAGCAGATGGTCACCCGGTTTCAGTTGCAGCTTCTCGCACAGTAAATGCAGTTTATGCTGCTGCGCCTGCTCCAGCGTGCTATCCGGTGTCGGATACACAGCACTGGAATACATCATGCTCTCATCCAGAAAGAGCCGGTACAGCGAATTGCCTAAATCATAATGCGCGGCAATGTTTTTACGCGACTGGCCAAGGGTATTGCGGTTTTTCCAGTCAAGTAGTTTTAGCGCCGGTTTGCTTAAACGCGCCCAGGCGCTCTCCAGAGAATCCAACAGCGCCATATTGCGGGCGAAGATCCGCACTAATGCGGTCAGTTGGTCTGTGTGCCACCAACCATCCATGTAAGCTTCACCGGCACCCACTGAGCCTTCCAGTACCAGTTTTTGATAAAAGCGCGGGTCACGCACTTCCAGCCGCACACGCAAATCGGCATGGGCGTCACCGAGGATCAGTTCGTCTTTGTGGTCAACCAGCTCGATACAACCATGTTGCAAACCGGCGAGATATCCCTGTATCAGACGACGGCAAATGCGGTCCAACAATCCTGGCTCTGCATAATCACCTGATTGACTGAGTGCTAATGTCATACCGATTGATCCTTTGGCTTTTGATGAGAATAAAATGGCAGACCTTTGACTAACAACAGCAACGCCTGCCAATAAATGCGTATAACCACCTGTACGTTTTGCCATGGCTGGCGGATCAACATCCGGCGAATGCTATGTGCATCTAATGCTTCACGTTGCAGCCGGAACCAGGCCGAAAATACCTTCTCGCCAAGCCGGCTGTTTTGCAGCAGCAAGTTAAATTGCGTTGCTGGCGCTGCAATACGCCAGTGATACTGCATATCCAGCGGGTTAAACGGCGAGACATGAAAGTTTTTCGCATGACTAAATTCTGTGACGCCATCTGCACCCAGCGGCACCAGATAATGATGACGTTCGTTCCACGGTGTATTACTGACTTCTGCCAGCAGATAACGCGGTTGCCCTTGTCGATACAGGTAATACTGCGTGAGCGGGCTGAAATAGACACCCCAGTTGGCCAGCGGCGACAACAGAAATACCTGATCTATGTCGCTAATATCGGCGCCAAGCGCTGCAGCGCGCACCCGTGCTGCTTCAGCTAAATCAGTAATGCCGGCAACCGCAGCGCAGCCTTGAAAATAGTCGCGCCGGCGCAGAGAAAAAGCGCCAAAGGACTCACGCTGGATTTGCGGCGGCAGTTCCGCCAGCGCACCCAGGTCCAGCCAAAAGTACTGGATGTCATAGTGCAATCCATGCGGCTTTGGCTTCAGGCGCTGATGACCGACCTGGCCGCGATAGATAGCGTGGGCAGACATCAGAATTGAACCCCAAGCATGGCGGCAACATCCACTGCACTACGCACACCATCTTCGTGGAAACCGTTATACCAGTAAGCGCCACAGTAATAACTGCGGTTCTGACCATTGATCTCACCGCGGCGTGCCTGCGAGCGCATAGTGCTGTTGTTATAAACCGGATGGGCATAAGTAAAACGCCGTAACACTTGTTCAGGCGCGATGCGATCACTGGCATTGAGGCTCACGACAAAAGTGGTGTCACTGTTGATCCCCTGTAGCATATTCATGTTGTAACTGAGCGTGGCACGTGTGGCGGCGTCAGCACCTAACAGGTAGTTCCAGGCGGCCCAGGCCGCTTTGCGTTTGGGTAACAAACGGATGTCGGTATGCAGCACCACATCGTTATCCTGATAAGCGATACCGCCTAACACCTGCTGCTCAACTGGTGTTGCATCCGCCAGCATCTTAAGCGCCTGATCGCTGTGGCAGGCAAAAACCACCTGATCAAAATGTTCCGTACTGCCATCTGCAAGGGCAATTTCGACCGACTCGTCAAAACGACGGACCTTAGCCACAGGACTGTTCAGCCGAATGCCGTCACTGCCACATTTGGCCAGCATGGCTTTGACATATTCGCGCGAGCCGCCTTTGATCACGGCCCACTGGGGCCTGTCATTGATGTTCAGCAAACCATGGTTGTTGCAAAATTGCAGGAAAAACCGCAGCGGAAAATCTGGCATCGCAGTTAAACCAGCTGACCAGATTGCGGCCCCCATCGGCAACAGATATTTATCGCGCATGTCATGGCCGAGCTGGTGTTTTTGTAAAAAGGCATCAATAGGTAAATCTAAATCGGCACTATTATCGGCAACCGCCTGCTTGGCGATTTTATTAAAACGCACAATGTCACGCAGCATGCGCCAGAACGAAGGCCGCAGCAGATTGCGCTTTTGCGCAAACAAGCTCCACAGATTGTTGCCGTTGTATTCAAAATCTGCGGCTCTGTCTGTCACCGCAAAACTCATGGTCGTATGCTGAAACGACACGCCGAGTTCGGCAATAAAGCGGTTAAACAGTGGATAGGTCCAGTTGTTAAACACAATAAACCCGGTGTCGACGGCATACTGCCGGCCATTGACACTGACATCGACAGTCGCGGTATGGCCGCCGAGATAGTTGCCGGCTTCAAATAACGTGACCTGATGTTGCTGCCTTAATAGATACCAGCTCATCATGCCGGCGATGCCACCGCCAATCACTGCAATACGCATGGAGATTTTCCTTGAAATAAAATCGCTGAAAAATACCTGAGATCAGGCTTGTGCCATCCGGCTGCGGACCTTTGCGGTCAGCCAGCCAAGCACTGGTAAATGCTGATAAACCATTTGGGTTAAATCGTAATAATCGCGATGGCGCACAATTTTGCCAGCGGCGTCATAAGTGAGTTCAGTGCTGCCATCGACCACAATCAACTCACCTGCGCCAATCGCCGGATGACGAAACCGCATCTGCCAGCTGACAAAACCCCAATGCGGACCAACACCATGTGCACCCATCTCAAATTCACATTGCTGCAGATTCTGGTAGGCGTGAGCAAAATATTGTTCCAGTGCTGCCAGGCCCGAAATGTGATGCACCGGGTCGATAAATTCGACGTTGTCGGCATACAAATTCTTTAAGGTTGTGAGATTGTCGAAATTCAGTTGATTGTAGAAATCAACAAAAAGCGCCAGCCGCTCTGATGCCGACGGCTGGGGCGCCAATACTGTTGATGATTCAGTTTGCATTACTTAAAGTCCGTCCGATGATCCAAAGGCCAGCTGGGCGGTTTCATCCGGCAGACCCTCTGCCGATTCACCGCGCGCAGCTTTAAACATATTTAATGTACGCAGCCGGGCCTTGGCATGATCAACCACAGGGCGGAAATACTGCACTGACATTGGCAGCGGGTGCGGCCAATGCAGCTGTTTCCCTGACAGACCCGCCAGTTCAGGCAGATACTTTTTCAGGAAAATACCTTTAGGGTCGAATTTTTCGCTTTGCGTCACCGGATTAAAAATACGGAAATACGGCGCGGCGTCTGTGCCTGTGGAAGCAGCCCACTGCCAGCCCCCGTTGTTGGCGGCAAATTCGCCATCGATAAGCTTCGACATAAAATAACGCTCACCCCAGCGCCAGTCGATTTGTAAATCTTTTACCAGAAAACTCGCCGTGATCATGCGTAGCCGGTTGTGCATCCAGCCGGTTTGATTCAACTGCCGCATCGCAGCATCTACAATCGGATACCCGGTGCGGCCTTCACACCAGGCGGCAAACCAGGCCTCGTTATTGCCCCAGACAATAGCTTCGGTGTCCGCCTGAAAAGCCCGGTGCTTAATCAGCTGTGGATAGGCCACCAGAATATGCTTATAAAATTCCCGCCAGATAAGCTCCGACAGCCAAACCGC
>CBFGPY010000065.1:0-8712 GCA_965650755.1 uncultured Chromatiaceae bacterium
GGCGCAGATCCATGTCGAAAGCTCTCATCGTTGCACCTCTTTCAGTGACACTGCAGGTTCGCTGTGAAGGCCGCCCGCTTTGGCAAAAGCCTCTGCTGTTGCAGGCTGTTGCTGAAGGGATTGCAGACTGACCAACGCGTTAAAGTCGGCGGTGGCAGATTCAATAGCAACTTTGTCCAAACCACGCACGCCGGTGCTACTGGTAACCTGATTGTGTCCGGGTTTTACCAGCCCATTGAAGTCGGTCAGCGGTTGATTGTCCGGTCGGAATATAGTCGTACTCAACTGCAGTGCAAATAGCCGCACCCAGCCTTGTGGTTGTTCTGTTGGAGCTACCTGATACCAGCCGCCCTGACGGGTCAGCACCTGCAGCTCAGTGGCCTTAGGCAGTTCAGCAACAAGGCTGGCGTTGGGCTGCGGTTCTGCCAGCAAAGGTGTGGGCTGGCGGGTGGTGGCTTTTGACTTGGCTGGCGGTGTGGCTGAGGCATTTACCTGTGTTGCCGTGCAGAGCAGCATCAGGCAAAGCAGGTGGGCGGGATGACGGCTGGTTACAGGTGTTCGCATATTAATCTCCGAGTCGATAGATACGGATACCGGAGGTTCGGCCCTTAAGCTGAATGTCTCCAATCAAGTGTAGTGCATGGGATTGTTGGCAGAGTGCGACAGTGTCGGCTGAACATAAAATGCGGCCATAATCTTTGGTCGCGGACTCCAGTCGGCTGGCAACATTCACCGTATCGCCAATGGCGGTGTAATCCAGCCGTTGCTCTGTGCCTAACAAGCCGACAATTGCTGTGCCGGTGTGAATGCCGATGCCGATATCAAAATGTGGCAGATCCGCTGGTAAACCGGCACAAAAGCGTTCGAGATTGCCGACCAACGCCTTTGCAGCCTGTAACGCTAAATCGGCTTGTTGTGGCTGCGGCAGGGGGGCACCCCAAAAAGCCATTATGGCGTCGCCGATAAATTTATCCAACGTAGCCTGATGAGCAAACAAAGTCGCAACCTGCAATTGCAGGTAGTCATTGAGCAGCGTTAATACAGTGTCGGCGTCCAGACGTTCACTCAGGCTGGTAAAACCGCGGATATCGGTGAACAGCACAGTGATTTGGCACTTTTGTGTGTTGAGCGCCTGCTGCTGGCCGATGAGTGAACGCACGACACGGGGGTCAACAAAACGGCTGAATAATTGAATGGTATGTTGCCGGGTCCGATATTCACCAACGGCACTTAAGGTATTAAAGGCTGCCGTGTTGATTAGCAGCCAGCAGCCATAAGTGCCCACGGCGATCAGCTGGCCCTGTTTTAGCAGTAAGGCCCAGCCGGTTGCACTGCCAAGCAGCAACACAGCCAGCAGTATCAGGCTTATCAGACAAAACTGCTGAAAGCCGCCAGCCCGCCGGTAAATTAGTTGCAGCAACAGCAATTGCAGCAGCAACAGGACCAACAGCGGATGGTCAGCCCGACGCTGCAGCGCGTTATTTTGCAGTAAGTTATCGATGGCGGTGGCGAGCAGCACCATACCGGGTTGTTGCGGCGCAATTGCGGTGTGTTTTAAGTCAGCAAGGCCAACAGCACTACTGCCAATAATCAGAATTTTGCCAGAAAAGATATTTTGTGCCCCGGCAGCGGGATGCAATGCCAGCTGGAATGCATCAGCAAAACTGATACTGGGATAGGGTACTAACAGCGGGCTTTGAAAGGTCAGCCATAAGTCATCCTGAGTGGGCAGTGTATTAGGCTGACTGAACCGCCAGGGCAGTGAAGGAAAAAGCCAGCCAGCAATTTGATGTTGTAAAGGATACCGGCGGTAGATGCCATCCGGGTCTGCTGAGGCGTTAATCAAACCAACACGCGCCGGCATATCATGAACACCGAGCGGCCATAACATCGGAATGGCAGGGTTGTGCGGCCCTGGTTTTAACAGCAGTGCCGGGTCTAAACTCTGCGCTTGTTGTGCGATACCCTGTTCCGCACCAAGTCGCACTGCACTCAAATACAAATTGTCATATTTCGGTAGAACCGACAACCAAAAGGCATCATCATCCGGGCGATCTAAATCGGCTTCACTCAGTAATAAATCAAACACCCAGGCTTTGGGCTTCAGCTGCTGTATACCTTCGAGTAAATAGGCATAAACACTACGTGGCCAGGGCCAGGCGCCAACCTGATCTGCCATTTGGCTAAGAGATTTGTCGTCGATGTCAATGAGCAGGATATCCGGATGCGGCTTACCGTAGTTCGCAGCGTGCCAGCGCTGTGCGAAATCCAGGCTGGCCGCATCAAACGGTCTGAACCATGATTGCTGATAACTGAAAGTGGCAAAAAGAAAAAGCAAAATAATCAACCAGCTATTTTGTTTTATCGCTACAAATTGCTTTGTCGATGCTGCCAAATACAATTTTGTCCTGCTCCTGTTGCCTAGTGTAAAAAATCTCTGACTATACTCAGCGGTAACCATAGCTGAAGAACTAGCGCAAGGACCAACTCAGTGGGAAATCTTGAGCAATTAGAGCACTTTGTGAACATCGGTTTGGCTTTAGCCAGACAAACAGATCGTACCGTGTTACTTGAACAAATCCTGCAAAGTGCACAGCATATTAGTCAGGCTGATGGCGGGACTATTTACCGGCTGACCCCTGACCATCAGCTTGAATTTGCCACTTTGTTTAACCGCAGTCTTGGTATCCATCAAGGCGGAACTTCGGGGCAGCACCCGATACAAGCAGCCATTCCTTTATACAAAGACGGTCAACCCAACAACAGCGCTGTGGTTGCCATTGCCGCGCTGCAAAAACAGCCGATTGTTATCGACGACGTCTACGTCAGCCCGCTGGTGAATCAAGAGCGCGCCCGTCAGTTTGACCAGCAGCTGGGGTATCGTACGCAGTCGATGCTGACTGTACCGCTGCTGGATCATCAGGGCGATGTGACAGGGGTTCTGCAATTAGTGAATTGTCTGGACAGCGCCGGCAAGGTTCAGCCATTTTCAGCCCAGACCCAGCGTCTGGTTATTGCGTTATCGTCGATGGCGGCTATGGTGTTGACCAATAAGCAACTGGTGCAGGATTTGGAGGAATTGTTCGGTGCTTTGAGTCGGTTGCTGGCCAAAGCAATTGACGAAAAGTCACCTTATACCGGCGGTCATTGCAAAAGAGTGCCAGCCATCACCATGCTGCTGGCGCAGGCCTGCAGCGAGACCAATGAGGGGCCGCTGGCAGATTTTTCAATGAATGAAGCGGACGTACACGAACTGTCGGTGGCTGCCTGGTTGCATGATTGCGGCAAAATTGCCACGCCGGAATACATTATGGACAAAGCGACCAAGTTGCATGGGTTGCACGACAATATCGCGCTGGTGGAGGCGCGTTTTGAAATAGCCCGGCGCGACATTCTGCTTGATCAGAGTCTGGACCAGACCAGCCGTGAGGATTTGCTTGATCAGCTCAGAGTAGACCTGAAGTTTCTGCAAGCCAGCAATATCGGTGGCGAATTTATGTCCTGGGAGCTGCAAAAACGCGTGCGTGACATTGCGGCCCGCTATCATATTGTCATTGCCGGAGTTGAACAGTCCGTGCTGACACCGGCCGAAGTCAGTAATTTGTGTGTTGAACGTGGTACCTTAAACCCGGAGGAGCGCCGGGTCATCAATCGTCACATCGACATCACTATCGAAATGCTCGAATCGCTGCCATTCCCGAAACATTTGCGCAACGTACCGGAATATGCCGGCGGTCATCATGAAAAAATGGATGGTACCGGCTATCCGCGGGGCCTGAAAAAGGAGCAAATGTCGGTTCAGGCCAGGATCATGGCTATTGCCGATATTTTTGAAGCTTTAACGGCATCAGACCGGCCCTATAAAAAAGCCAAGACGCTGTCAGAATCGCTGCGCATTTTGGGTTTTATGGCCAAAGAGCATCATATCGATGCAGACTTATTCCGGATTTTTGTCGAGAAAAAAGTTTATCTGGAGTTTGCCCGGCAGTTTCTGTCAGCCGAGCAAATTGATGAGGTGGACCACAATAGTTTACCGGGCTTGCACTAACCGGGCTGTCGCGCTAAATCCCGGTCAACCGGCGCCTCTAGCTGCAGGCGCTGCGCCTGGATCACGACCTGAGTGCGGTTTGTGACACCAAGCTTGCGGAAAATAGCTGTCATATGCGCTTTGACTGTTGCCTCAGAGATATGTAAATCGTAGGCGATTTGTTTGTTTAGCCAACCTTCAGTCAAATAATACAGCACTTTATATTGCTGCTGGGTCAGCTGTGCAATGCGGGCCGCGAGGTCTAAATCTTCATGTTGCTGCGGGCTGGCATGTAGCAGATGCTGATACTTTTCTGGTAACCAGATCTCACCACCCAACACCGCATTTAACGCGTTACCAATCTCAACCGGGTGGGCAGATTTTGGTATATAGGCTGACGCGCCAAAATTCATGACACGGCGGATCACGTCCTGATCGTCACTGGCGGAGATCACCACAATGGGCATAGTCGGGAAAGTCTTACGTAGCTGGATCAAACCCAGAAAACCACAGTTGCCCGGCATGTGTAAGTCCAGCAACAATAAATCAGCATCAGGATGCTGTTCCAATGCCTGTACGGTAGCGTCGAAGCAATCGGTTTCAACTGTGGCCATCGTGGCAAAAGTGTTGCTGATGGCGCTAATCAGCGCGTTGCGAAACAGTGGATGATCGTCTGCGACTATAAGTTTTGCCATTGCTGATCTCCGGGTAAAAATTTATCAACACAGCACAGCTTAATCATCCGGATTGAATCTGTCCATGGAAGAGAGACCATAAGCCATTGATAGACTTATGGTCTTTGATCAGCTTACTTATTCAGCCGGTTGTTGATCAGATGCTCAACCACAGATGGATCGGCCAGTGTCGAGATATCGCCTAAAGAATCGTGTTCATTTGCCGCGATTTTACGCAGGATCCGCCGCATGATTTTGCCAGAGCGTGTTTTTGGTAAACCCGGCGCCCATTGGATCAAGTCCGGCGAAGCGATAGGCGAAATCTCACGACGTACCCAATCACGCACAGCTTTGGTCAGTTCATCGCTCGGTTCTACGCCAACGCGCGGTGCGATAAACACATAAATACCCTGGCCTTTGAGGTCATGCGGGTAACCAACTACTGCAGCTTCGGCGATGGCTTCATGTGCGACTAGGCAACTTTCGATTTCGGCTGTGCCTAAACGATGGCCAGACACATTTAATACGTCATCGACACGGCCGGTCAGCCAATAGTAGCCATCCTCATCGCGCTTGGCGCCATCACCGGTAAAGTACATGCCTTTGTAAGTAGAGAAGTAGGTCTGTTCAAACCGCTCGTGGTCGCCGTATACGGAACGCATCTGTCCCGGCCAACTGTCCAGCAGCACCAGGTTGCCTTCACAGATACCTTCCAGTAAGTTGCCTTCGTTGTCGACGATAGCAGGCTGGACGCCAAAAAATGGCCGGGTGGCAGATCCTGGTTTCAGTGCCGTAGCACCAGGTAATGGTGTGATCAGAATGCCGCCGGTTTCGGTTTGCCACCAGGTATCAACCACAGGGCAGCGGCCTTTACCAACATTCTCATGGTACCAGTGCCAGGCTTCCGGATTGATTGGCTCGCCTACGCTGCCAAGGACCTTCAACGACGTTAAAGTGCTGCCTTCAACCGGTGCAGTACCGTGGGCCATCAGCGCCCGAATAGCTGTTGGTGCGGTGTACAGAATGTTGACCTGATATTTATCAACAATTTGCGCTATACGCTTGACGCTTGGATAAGTCGGAACCCCTTCAAACATCACGCTGGTCGCACCGTTTGCCAGTGGGCCATACACTATATATGTGTGGCCAGTCACCCAGCCGACATCGGCGGCGCACCAATAAACATCGCCAGGGTGATAATCAAACACATATTGATGGGTCATCGA
Organism: uncultured Chromatiaceae bacterium; assembly: GCA_965650755.1. GTDB lineage: Bacteria > Pseudomonadota > Gammaproteobacteria > Enterobacterales > Alteromonadaceae > Pararheinheimera. The sequence goes on from CBFGPY010000065.1 coordinate 5,928, forward strand.
AGCCCACACCATATAACCGCCGGTGGTGTGTAATACACCTTTTGGTTTTCCGGTGGAGCCTGAGGTGTAGAGGATAAACAGAGGGTCTTCCGCATTCATTGCTTCCGGCTCGCAGTGTTTTGGCTGGGCGGCCAGTAATTCGTGGTACCAGACATCACGGCCCGGATGTTCGTCAATATTCTGGCCGACGTGCTTGACGACAATGACATGTTTGACCGGATTGGCTTTACCCAAATGCGCCAATGCCTGGTCGGTGTTGTCTTTCAGTGCGGTCAGCCGTGCGCCACGCAGTGCCTGGTCAGCGGTGATGACCAATTTAGAATCACAATCAACAATCCGGCTACCCAGAGCATCCGGCGAGAAACCGGCGAATACAACAGAGTGAATAGCACCGATACGTGCACAGGCTAACAAGGCTACTGCGGCTTGTGGGATCATCGGCAGATAAACTGTGACCCGGTCGCCTTTGCCAACACCCAACGCCCGCATGCCGTTCGCCAGCTGACATACTTCGTCATACAGTTCCTGGTACGTCACTGCTTTTTGCACACCAGGCTCATCACCTTCCCAATAATAGGCAACTTGATTAGCTTTCTCGGGGAGGTGGCGATCCAGGCAGTTGTAACTGGCGTTCAGCGTACCGTCACTGAACCAGTTCACGTGTACATCACCAAGCGCAAAGCTGGTGTCTTTGACCTGTGTGAAAGGTTTAAACCAATCAATACGTTTGCCATGTTCAGCCCAAAATGCTGTCGGGTTGTCCAGTGAGGCCCGATACATTTGCAGATAAGTGTCGTTGTCGGCCCAGGTGCGTTCCTGAGCCGCTGGCGGCACCGGGTATACAGATTGATGTGTCATGGTTCGTCTTCCCCGTGTGGCGCTTTGCGCCTGATGTTCTTTGATAATGCAGTTCTACCGAAAGCGCCCTTCAGGGCAAATTAGACATTAGTCTACAACAGCCCTTTGTTACGACTAATGGCTAATTGAGCAATTGGTCGCCGTCTACCAGATTTGGCATGGCAATAAAACCACAACAGATCAACAGACAAGGTAGCGGAGTACAACTATGCAACAAATTCTGCCCACACAAGGTCACACCAGCCGGCTCACCAACACAGTGAAAGCTGTTGCTATCGCTTTAAGTATGGCGGTTTACAGCCAAAGTGCTGTGGCCGGTTTTAAAGTAGGCGACACCACTGAGATTAATATTGGTGGTTACGTGAAACTCGATGCCATGCTCACCGATACATCCGACGGCCAGATCGCCACAGGCATTGGTCGGGACTTCTATGTCCCGAGCCTGACCCCTGTCGGTGGTACCGGTGAATCTGCAACCTGGGACATGCATGCCCGCCAGTCGCGATTTTTTATCAGCAGTGACACGCTGCTGGAAAACGGCAAAAAGGTGACCGGCCGTTTTGAATTCGACATGATGGCAACCACTGGCACCGGTGACCAGCGCGTCAGTAATGGCTATGCCCCGGAGATCCGCCATGCCTTTATCAGCTACGACGGTTGGTTATTCGGACAGACCTGGACCACCTTTATGGACACGAACGCGCTTCCCGACAGTCTGGACTTTGTTGGCACCACAGACGGTACCGTGTTTGTGCGGCAGGCGCAGGTGCGTTACACCATGGGAGGCTGGCAGTTCGCAGTAGAAAACCCGGAAACGACTGTCACACCAAATGGCGGTGGCACTCGCATAGTAACGGACGACAATTCGATGCCGGATCTGGTTGTGCGTTACAATCACACGGCTGAGTGGGGTGGCTTGACGGTGTCAGCATTAAGCCGCCAGTTGTCGATGCAACAAGGGCTGGTTGACGATTCAGTACAGGGCTATGGCCTGTCGTTCAGCGGCAAAATTAACGTCTCGAAAACCGATGATATCCGCTTTGCCGTGACTTACGGCGACGGACTTGGGCGCTACCTGAGCCTGAATACTGGCAACGATGCTGTGCTGACCAAAGCCGGGGCGTTAGAAGCTATCAGTAGTATTGGTTACACCTTAGCTTATAAGCATTCGTGGAATGACAAGTTGCGCTCCAGCTTTTTCTATTCTGCTCAGCAAATCGATAACCCAACAGACCTGACTGGTGTGGCTCAAACTGAAAGCACTGAAAGCTATAGCGCGAACCTGATTTATCAGCTGGCCAGTAAAGTCTCGGTTGGGGTTGAAGTCCGGCATGCGACTCGGGTGCTTGAATCCGATTTAGATGGTGACCTGAACCGGATCCAGTTCTCCGCTAAATACGATTTCTAGAAAACTGCCGGAATTAACAGATCTATATAAAGAGCAACGCCGTACAGACTACTGTGAGTAACAGGAGGTCTGTATGGCGCATCGGTTAGAACACTTAAACTTTCAGGACGTGGTGATTGATAAGCTGACGGTTCATTCGTTTGAAATGGGCCTGTACCTGGCTGAGGTCGAATTTGATGGACGTAATGGATACATCGTAGGCGAGAACAATAGGCCCCGGCCGTTTTATAGTGTGAGTCAGATTAAGCAGCAACTGGCACCTGCCACTATAAAGGAAGCGTTTTTAGTCCACTCGTCGGCGTATGATGAAATGATTGGCCAGGGCGATAAGGCCGATAATCGGTTAATCGTCCCTATCTAAATAGGTGTTATATCAGTACCGATGATAAATTCGGATGAAGAATAGACGAATCGTTTGAAATATCAGCGAACGATTCGTTTTGCCGTGTTTTTCGGTCTAGAACGCTTGCGTAAGTTTCGTGACGGCCTATAATGCGCGCCATGCCGACGGGGTGAAGC
>CBFGPY010000066.1:0-8712 GCA_965650755.1 uncultured Chromatiaceae bacterium
CGAAAATACAGAAAGTATTAAGAAAATGCAGGAATACTGGGAGCAAATTCCAGGTATCGACCAGTTTATGGCCAAAGGTTTTGTCAGCTGGAATGGTGATATCCAGTCGATCAATCAATACGAACAACCGCAAGGCCTGCCGTACCGCGATTTTGTCAGCTGCCAAATTCCCTGGCGGACCATGACGATTACCTGGGATGGGGACGTGGTGCCCTGCTGTTACGATTACGACAAAAAATATGTACTGGGAAATGCCGCCAGCCAAAGCCTGCGCGAGATCTGGAACGGCGCACCGATGCAACAATTACGGCGTGAATTTAATGCCAATCAGGTGACCAATCCGCTGTGCCGTAACTGTACCAGCCTGCATCAAATCAACGAGAGATAACGATGATCACTGTGTATGAATACCCAAAATCCGGCGGCAGCTGGCTGGTGAATATCCTCGGTCATCTGCTCGGATTACCGCGCCGCGATATTTATGTCCAAAACGGTTTTAACGCCTTTGCCATTGCGCAGCATCCCTGGTATCTGGCCGAGGAAGACCTGTCGATCCCGCCGCTGGCTGTGGTGAAAAGCCATGAACCGCCACAGTCGGCCCGCAACCTGCCCGGCCGGCGTATTCATCTGATCCGCGATGGCCGCGATGTGGTGGTTTCCAAATATTTTTTCGAAAAAGATTTTTGCGTCAACAACGGCCTGTACGCCTCGTTTAACGTGGATTTTGCTGACTACGTGGCGCGTACAGCCGCCGACTGGGCAGCCTATCTGAGCCAATGGCAAGCTGAGCCTGATGTGATCACGCTGCGTTACGAGGATTTGTTAGCAACACCGGAGCAGACTATCCGCCAGCTTTTGGGGCAATTAGCACTGCCCGCAGTGTTAACGATAGAGGAAGCCCTGGCGCGCAGCTCAATTCCGCGGATGCGCGAAGAGCTTGGCAAAGTGTTTGAAAGTAATACCTTTGTCCGTAAAGGCATTGCCGGCGACTGGCGCAATCATTTCAGCGCCACTGACCGGCAGATTTTTCAGCGCTATGGCGGTTTGATGCTTCAACAGGCCGGCTATGTCAGCGATGCACACTGGTCCAGCTGATGGCAGTTAACAGGACAGCGTCTGAATTTTTTCCGGCGCTATGCCGAGCTTCTCTGACAAATAGGCGCTGATTTGGGCTTCCCGCCCCAGCACGCTAATCAGCACCAGATCAAATTCCAGTGCACTCAGCAGCTCAGGTGCATAGACGGTCCCGGCGGCGTCATCAGCCTGGCGCTGCCGCCGCCCGCTGCTTTGATCCACCACCACACAAATTTGTGCGCCCGCTAAAGCCAGCACAATATCTCCCACAGTGCCGGCACCATATAACGCGACCCGGCATCCCGCCGGCCAGCTGCGCACCAACCGCGATACAGCATAAAACTTGGCAGCAAAATCAGGCGGCGGCGGTTCAGGCGCGACCGGTTGGGGCCACAGCGTCGCCCCCCAGCAGCGGCGTTTTGCCGCAAAATCATCTAACAGCGCGCCAATGCCGGCAGCAAAATCAGCATCGGTCCAGCCAGCCAGCCGGGCTTTACCTTTGGCGATCTTTTGCTGCACTGCTGCAGGGTCTTGCAGAATATTCAGCAGCTGCTGTACCAAACTGTCGGGTCTGGACAAATCCATTAAATATGCGGCATCGCCAACCTGATCCCTGAGACCTGGTAGATCCGGGTAACAGACCGGGACACCATAATGGAAAGCCTCCAGCGGTGGGATATTGGTTGGCCCAAAATAGGTTGGCATCACCAACGCCCGGCTTTGCCGGTACAGCGATGGGATCAGCGCATCGTCAGCAAAACCGAGGTAATGGATTTGCTCAGTAATCCCCAACTGCTGCGCCAATTGCAGCACATGGCTCAAATTGCCATAGTCTTTGCCACAAAACACCGCATCCAGCCTGACACCATGCGCTTCTTTCAGCAAAGCCAGCGCGGCAACAATATACACATGGTTTTTATGTGCCCAGAACTGCGCCGGGTAAAACACATAGTCTGCAGCCAGCCCAAATTGCTGGTGAATATCAACAGATCCGCCGTCAAAAGTGCCAAGCCGGGGTAAAAACGGCAGCACCCGGATGCGATTGCGATCAAGACCATATCGCCGGCAAAGCTGGGCTGCACTGTGGTCTGAATCAACAATCACAGCCACCGCCTGACTCAGCGCGGGGCCGGCATAAAACTGTTCACGCCGGGCAAATTCACCGTCAGCGCGCACTTCCGGAAATTCCGGATGATCACGGTGGCACAAGTCCCACACGGTCAGTACATATGGTAATTGCTGCAGCTGCAGGCACAGCGCTGAGGGGCTGAGGAAATACAACAAATCGGCCTGAAAGCTTTGTACCAGCTCGCGTTCAAAATCATCGGCCGGCAGCAGGTGCAGCGTCAGGCCATGTCTGGCATAAGGTGCTATCAGCGCCGGATTGAGACAAAACAGCTGCACCTGCCACTGCGCTGCCGCCTGAGAGAGCAAAGCAGCAATTTTCACTTCATACTGGAAGCCGCCGCCGGCTGCGGGCTCCATTGTCAATAAGACTGCGACTTTCATCGTTGCAGCACCCGTACGGCATACCAGCTGTTAAAATCCGGGGCGCGGTCACTTTGCCAGGCCAGACTGGCCACAGTGGTAAATCCATGCTGCTGCGCCAGCAAATCCAGTTCAGGATCAAAGAAATAACGCATCAGATGCTGCTCCTGACAATGCTGGTGCTGCTGTTGTTGTTTGTCCTGAATAAAAATGTCGTACTGCACTTTGACCAGATTGTCGCGCGCGATACATTCAGGCTCGGCGACACGCGTCACCTGTACCAATTCATTTTCCAGCCGCTTGACCCGCACCACAGGCCGGTCCGTCAGCACCGCCGGACCATACCAGAAATCAAAAATAAACAGGCCGCCGGGCGCCAGATGCTGCGCCACGCCGCTGAATACGGCATTGAGATCGGCCGCGCTGGTCTGATACGACATCACATGAAACAACGCAGTGACCACATCAAAGCGTTCGTCCAGCGCAAGGGCACGGATGTCGCCCTGGCTAAAAGTCAGCTGGCCGGGCCTTGTTCTGGCGTGGGCCAGCGCCAGCATACCGCTGCTGCGGTCCACGCCATGTACACGCAAACCCTGCGCGGCAAAACATTGCGCATGCTTGCCGGTGCCGCACCCTAAATCCAGCAGGCTATTTGGCTGAGGGTGGTATTGCCGGATCAGCGTCGCAACATAGTCGGCCTCAGCCTGATAATCTTTGTCGCGGTAAAGCAGGTCGTAATACAAAGCGTATAAATCAGCAAAAGGTTTCATTGAAGTACCTCGAACAATGCTGCTGCCACCTGTTGTTGCTCTGCGGCGGTGAGGCCTGCGCCGGATGGCAGGTACAGACCGCGGCGATACAGCCATTCGGCATGAGGCAGCTGTTGCCCGCAAGCCCAGTCCTCGCCGGCAAAGACCGGCTGCAGATGCAGCGGATAAAAAAACGGCCGACTGCCGATACCACGCTTTGCCAGTGCCGCCATCAGTTCCGGCACGGCCAACTTCACTTCATCCTGCAAGGTCAGTGTAAAAACCCAATAAATATTCTGACAATCATCAGTGCCGGTCAGCGGTAAATTCACGCCAGGTAAGTCAGCCAGCAACTGCTGATACCGCGCGCCCATCTGCCGTTTCAGCGCGACTACCGTGGACAAATTCTCCAGCTGCGCTACCCCCAGTGCTGCCTGCAGATTGGTCATCCGGTAATTCCAGCCCAGTTCTTCGTGGATAAAACGCCGCGCCGGATCCGGTGAAAAGGCCAGATTGCGCAGCGACCGGCAGCGCTCAGCCAGTTGCGGGTCGTTAGTCAATACCATACCGCCTTCACCAGTCGTCACCTGTTTATTGGCGTAAAAACTAAACACACTGATATCGCCAAAACTACCGCAGGGAACACCCCGATAATGCTGGCCAAGCACTTCGGCCGCATCTTCAATCACTTTGAGCTGATAGCGCTGCGCCAGCGCCAGAATGGGGGCAAGGTCCACGCAAAGACCATACAAATGCACAATCAGGATGGCTTTGGTTTTTGCGCTGATTTTGGCTGCGACATCCGCAGCCTGCATGTTAAAAGTACGCGGGCAACTGTCGACCAGCACCGGCCGCAGCCCCTGCAACACCAAAGCACGAACACAGGAAATAATAGTGAATGCCGGCAGAATGACTTCATCGCCGGGCTGCAAATCCAGCGCCCGTACTGCCAAATCAAGTGCTGCGGTGCCATTGGCACAGGCGACTCCATATTGCCGCTGCACTGTGCTGGCCATCGCCTGTTCAAAACGCGTGACAAAAGGCCCGTCGGAGCTGACCCAGCCGCTATCGATACATTCCGCCAGATAGTTTTTTTCATTGCCCGCCAGATAAGGCGTACTGACCGGGATCATCGCAGTACCACCTGGTCTGGTGCTACCGCAGCAAAACGAACCTTGTCACCATCGCCGGCATAAGGGCCTTGTTTGACTTCAATGATTTCACTGTCTGCCAGCATGGAAAATCCATGTCCGCCATGGGCCAGCAGGATCACATCGCCGGTCTGCAAAATAGTGCTTTCCTGATAAACCCGCTGCTGGTCATAAAAATCGACCCGCACTGTGCCGGATTTAATCCACAACACTTCCTGGGTATAAACCACTTCACGTTTAACCTGCTGATGCAGATGCGGCTCTATCTGATAACCCTCTGGCCTTTTCATGTACGCCAGCTGTTGACTGAAATCATCCGGGGTAAAAAATTCAATGCCTTCCCGCTGGAAATCCCGTCGGATCACCAATGCAGCCAACTGATTTTCATAGATAAATTGTTCTATCATTGCGCAACTGTGCCCTGCACTGCCGTGGAACTTCCTTAAGCAGCAATATAGATGATTCTGCTATGGCAACGAAACCACAAAACCAGTGTTTTGCTGCTCACGGGTAAAAAGTCTGGCATTTGCGCAAAAAAACCGGCTTTTAGCAGTGTCCGGGTGGCTAAAACCGGGGAAGAGCCAAACAACGCTACATTGACAATAATCTGCGCTTTAACCACAAAGCTGCCGGACCAGGCGTTTTGCTGCGATGTTGCCAAAGCTCAAGCTGCAACGGCAGCATCTGCGCGCCTGTATCTTTCACCGACAGCACTTTCATGTTGCCTTGCAGATGGCGTGGTTCAAGCACATGTGCCGGCAGCCAGGCCCAGCCGATGCCTTGCTCAACCATGGCCAACACCGCAATATCTCCTTCCAGCCACCAGACCTGCCCCGACAAACGGCCCCGTTGCTTTTCTGCACTTTCGCCACGACCTGCGACCATCAGCTGGCGGTATTGCTGCAAATCTGCCGGCGAGACGATATCGAGTTGGGCCAGCGGATGCTGCACCGACACTGCCGCGACAAAGTGCAACTGCTGCAGTGGCCAGCGTAAGAATTGCTCTGAAGCTGACTGCGGCTGGAAACAGATGCCTAAATCGGCCGCGCCGTCGGCTAACAATTGGGTTAAATCCTCCAGCAAAGGAAACATAATCTGCACTTCCAGTTTAGGAAATGTCTGCGCCAGCTCTGCCAAAACCGGTGCTAACCAGGGCAGCTGCCCTTCATCATCAACCGCCAGGCGTAAATTGGTTTCGGTACCAGCTGCCAGATCAACAGCCAACTCTTTCAGCTGGTTGCATTGCATCTGCACTAGTTTTGCCTGCTGCAGGATCTGCAGACCTGCGTCGGTGAGCTTAGGGTAGCGGCCACTGCGGTCAAACAGCTGCAGATCTAAATCAATCTCCAGATCACTGATGGCAGTGCTGACTGCTGACTGGGCTTTACCAAGCTTGCGGGCTGCCGCAGAGAACGAGCCGGTACTGACTACCGCTAACAAAGTTTCAAGTTGTTGTAGATTCATGTATCTGTTTTTCAGATGTTACCTAACTTAGTAATCTGGATATTAGCAGATACATTAGCCGCATCATTGTTTAGTGGAGCACTTTGATGCAACAAACATCTGAACCAACGACAATTCACACGGGCCGTTCCACCGCAGACAGACTGCGCATGGCGATAGGCTTTGAAGTGATTGGCCTGTTGCTGCTGATCCCGATCGGCAGCCTGCTGCTGAACAAATCAGCCACAGAACTTGGTTGGCTCGCCGTGCTGATGTCGCTGCTGGCAACCTGGTGGAATTATCAGTTTAATCAGCTGTTTGACCGATATTACCTGGCTCCGCGCGGCAGAACCTGTAAAACTCAGCCGGAACGGATTTGGCATGCGTTGGGATTCGAAGGCGGTCTGCTCATCGCCATTTTGCCTTTGACTGCATGGTATCTGCAGATGTCCTTGTTTGATGCGCTGTTACTCGACCTGGGCTTTATGCTGTTTTATCTGGTGTATGGCTACTTCTACCATTGGTTGTACGACCTGGTGTTTCCGCCCGCAGCGGCTTTGCCGTAAAAAGACCTATCCCTGATATAGGCCTATCCCGCGCCGCTGCATCTGATAGATGACAGAACCTCAGGAAAATCTGATTTTTATGTTTTGCAGCCCCCAAAAAAAAGGCTCCGGTTTTCGGAGCCATTTTTAATTAAAGCATTTAAAATCAAACACTTACTCTACAGTCACCGATTTCGCCAAATTGCGTGGCTGGTCGACGTCTGTGCCTTTGATGATGGCGACGTAGTAGCTCAGCAGTTGCAACGGGATGGTGTAGATAATTGGTGCGATCAGCGGGTGTACGTGTGGCACATTCAGTACGCGCTGAGTGGCATCCGATTTAAAGTGCGCATTCACATCAGCGAATACGTACAGGATACCGCCACGGGCCCGCACTTCTTCCACGTTGGACTGCAGTTTTTCCAGCAGTTCGTTGTTCGGTGCCACGACGATGATTGGCATCTGGGCGTCAATCAGCGCCAGTGGGCCGTGTTTCAGCTCGCCTGCGGCGTAGGCTTCAGCGTGGATGTAAGAAATCTCTTTTAATTTCAGTGCGCCTTCCATCGCGATTGGGTACTGATCGCCACGGCCTAAGAACAATGAATGGTGTTTGTCAGCGAACTCTTCCGCCAGTTGTTCGATTTTGCCGGCTAAAGTCAGGGTTTCTTCCAGCTTGGCTGGCAGCGATTTCAGCGCTTCCACCATGTCTTTTTGTGCAGCAGCAGTCAGGCCGTTGTATTTACCCACCGCCAGCGTCAGCATAGCTAAACCAACCAGCTGCGTGGTGAAGGCTTTGGTAGACGCCACACCAATTTCAGCACCGGCGCGGGTCATAAAGGCCAGATCAGATTCACGCACCAGCGAAGAGCCAGCGACGTTACAAATAGTCAGGCTACCCAGGTAACCGGCTTCTTTGGCCAGACGCAACGCAGCTAAAGTATCAGCCGTTTCACCAGACTGGGAAATGCTGACCAGTAACGACCCTGGCTGCACAAAGGATTTGCGGTAACGGAACTCAGAAGCGATTTCGACGTTACAGGAAATGCCGCCTAAAGATTCCAGCCAGTAACGGGCGACCATCCCGGAGTGATAAGAAGTACCACAGGCGACGATTTGGATATGCTTCACTTTTTTAAACAGTTCAGCCGCGCCGTTGCCAAAGGTTTCGTCCAACACTGAATCAGAACCTAAACGGCCTTCCAGTGTGTTCATGATGGCGTGTGGCTGTTCATAGATTTCTTTTAACATGAAGTGGCGGTACTGGCCTTTGTCACCGGCGTCATAGCTGACGTTGGACTCAGTGACTGCGCGCTCAACTTTGTTGCCGTGTTTGTCATAAACAGTGACGCTGAAACGGGTAATTTCCGCGACATCACCTTCTTCTAAGAACATAAAACGGCGGGTGACCGGTAACAGCGCCAGCTGGTCAGAGGCGATAAAGTTTTCGCCGATGCCAAGGCCAATCACCAGCGGACTGCCTGAGCGCGCCACCACTAAATGCGACGGGTCGGTTTTATCCATCAGCACTGTGCCGTAAGCACCGCTGAATTGTTTTACCGCTTTTTGTACTGCAGCCAGTAACGAGCCAGCCGTTTTGAATTCTTCTTCCACTAAGTGCGCAATGACTTCAGTGTCAGTATCTGAATTAAACACATAGCCTTTGCCTTTCAGCATTTCGCGCAGCGGGCCATGGTTTTCGATGATGCCGTTGTGCACCACGGAGATTTTGTCAGAGACGTGTGGATGCGCGTTGCGCTCAGAAGGTTCGCCGTGCGTGGCCCAACGGGTGTGGGCGATACCGGTGCCGCCAACGGTCGGGTTTAACTTCACCGCGTCGGACAGTTCTTTGACTTTACCTAAACGACGGATGCGCTGCAGCTCACCGGTCGGGCTCACCACAGCGACGCCGGCTGAGTCATAACCGCGGTATTCCAGACGACGTAAACCTTCGACCAGAATGTCGACGACGTCACGTTGCGCTACTGCGCCTACTATTCCACACATATTTACTCCGATGTCGTATGTTCAGTTGAAACAGGGGCACAGATCACCCGGACGCCCTGCTGTTCTATTTGCCTTTTTGCCGTGTCGGGTAACTTGTCGTCTGTTACCAGGATTTTTATCGACGTCCACGGCAGTTCGAGATTATGAATTTTGCGGCCGATTTTATCGGATTCAACCATCACCACCACTTCCCGCGCCACTTCCGCCATCACCCGGCTTAAGCTGGTCAGTTCATTAAAAGTGGTGGTGCCGCGTTGT
>CBFGPY010000067.1:0-8686 GCA_965650755.1 uncultured Chromatiaceae bacterium
GGTACCGGCCTGGGTTTATCGATTTCGCAAACGCTCATTCATCAGCATGGCGGCTGGATCGATTGCGACAGCTGGCCAGGCCGCACCGAATTCACTTTGTATTTACCGATTAGCGCAGAAGGAGCAAACCCATGACGCAGAATGTCTGGATCATTGACGACGACAATTCCATTCGTTGGGTACTGGAAAAAGCCCTGTCGCGCGCCGGAATTGTCTGCGAGAGTTATGCCTCTGCCGACCTGATGCTGCAGCGGCTGGAGTTTGACCAGCCCTCAGTAGTCGTCTCGGATATCAGAATGCCGGGCACCGACGGCATGCAACTGCTGAGCAAACTGCAGGAGCTGGCACCCGAGCTGCCGGTCATTATTATGACTGCTCATTCGGACCTCGACAGTGCTGTCAACGCTTTTAAACGTGGTGCTTTTGAATATCTGCCCAAACCTTTTGATGTCAACGAAGCGGTCGCACTGATTAGCCGGGCTCTGGAACATGCGAAGGCGAAAAAACCGCGCGCCAGCACTGCAGCACCATCACACGTGCCGGAAATTATCGGCGAAGCGCCGGCGATGCAGGAAGTATTCCGCGCTATCGGTCGCTTGTCCCGCTCCAGTATCAGTGTGCTGATCAATGGTCAGAGCGGTACCGGTAAAGAGCTGGTCGCCCATGCGCTGCACAAACACAGCCCAAGAGCTGAATCACCGTTTATCGCGCTGAATATGGCTGCCATTCCGAAAGATTTAATTGAATCTGAATTGTTTGGCCATGAAAAAGGCGCTTTTACCGGCGCGGCGACTTTGCGCAAAGGCCGCTTTGAGCAAGCGGATGGCGGCACTTTGTTTCTTGACGAAATCGGTGATATGCCACTGGACGTACAGACCCGTTTGCTGCGGGTATTAGCCGATGGTCAGTTTTACCGGGTCGGTGGTCATCAGGAAGTTAGTGTTGATGTGCGGATCATCGCGGCTACCCACCAGAACCTCGAACAGCTGGTGGCTGAAGGCAAATTCCGTGAAGATTTATTCCACCGCCTGAATGTGATCCGCATTCATATTCCGTCGCTGCGTGATCGCAAACAGGATATTCCGAAATTAACCCGGCATTTCCTGGCGCAGGCAGCGCGGGAAATGAATGTCGAAGCCAAAGATTTAGCGCTGGAGACGGAGAAATTCCTGTCACAGCTCGACTGGCCGGGCAATGTACGGCAACTGGAAAACACCTGTCGCTGGCTGACCGTGATGGCTTCTGGCAAACAAATTCTGTTGTCCGATTTACCGCCAGAGCTGACCAGCGCGCCAAAACCTGTGATCAGCAGCGGCGAGGGCCAGCATAGCTGGCAAGACTTATTAGCTCAGTGGGTCAGCCATAAACTGGCCACAGGCGCTGAAGATATTCTGGCTGAAGCCGGTCCGGAGTTTGAACGTATTGTACTAAAGCAAGCGCTACAGTTTACCCATGGCCACAAACAAGATGCCGCCAAACGCCTGGGCTGGGGCCGCAATACGCTGACGCGTAAACTGAAAGAACTGGACATGGAATAAGCCTGCTTTGGTGGTAGTTGCCTAAATAGAAAAACCGGGCGCCGGCCCGGTTTTTTTACCCACGCTGTTTAAGATGCGGCAGAGTCGTCATCACTGACTAGGGGCTGTTGACGTTTGGTGTTTGTTTTTGCAGCAGTTCGGCAGCTTTTTATGCAAGGCAGTGCGAGCGCCGTGTAGTTATTCTACACAAACGAGCACTAACGCCGCAGAAAGAGCTGCCAAACGCTGCCCGAAGGGTTCGTTTGGTGGCGCTTTGGGCTTTGTCACTCGTTGCTCACATAGAATCACTATGCCGCGCGCCTCGTTTCGCGCCCAAAACGCCACCAACTCGAACAAAAATTAATCACCAAACGTCAACAGCCCCTACAACGTCAGTCGTCTTTCCCGGCCCGTTCCGCCATGCGTTCCCGCATTTTCACCATTCGCTCATCCAGCTTGGTTTTTTGTTCATCGGTCAACAGTGCCCGGATCTGATGCTGCAGCTTCAGCCGTTCAAGCTGTTGTTCCAGCATAGTGTTTTGCTGTTTCTCCAGAAGTAAACGCGCGGCCGCTTCATCAAACTGCTCGGCTTTGACCAGTGCCTGCATCGCATCATGATGCTGCTGCATGGCCGCCAGGTCTGGTTTTTCAGCTTTGCTGGCTGCTACCAGTGCCCGGATCTGTTCGCGCTGCGCATCGGTCAGATCAAGACCTTTTAACATTCGTGTGGCGCCGTCACCGCCGTGTGGACCATGGCCGGCAAAAGCAGGTTGCGTCAGTAACAATGCAGCACCGAATAAAGCGGGTAAAACTAAGATTTTTAAAGCTTTCATTTGTACTCTCCGTCAGTTCAGACATTACAAACAGGGGTCTGTTTTGTATGATGCAAGCATAAGCGCTTGGCTGCAAAGCAACGCAAAGCTGCGGTAAAGGTTTGGTAAAGACTGTTGTCCGGCCATGTCAGCTGCTTACACTGCACACAAGGCCACTATGGTTTGAATATATTGCTGTAGCGAAGAGGGTTTTAGATGCAACATCCGAATATTCTGCTGATTGACGACGATGCTGAGTTAAGCCAGCTGGTCACCGACTATCTGACGCTGGACGGTTTCAGCCTCGACCATGCGGCAGATGGCATCAAGGGCCTGCAAAAAGCACAAACTGGCAGCTATCAGCTGATTTTACTCGACATTATGCTGCCAGGACTCGACGGCTTATCACTGCTGCGTCAGCTGCGCCAGACCAGCTATTGTCCGGTGCTGATGCTGACGGCGCGCGGTGATGACATTGACCGCATTCTGGGTTTAGAACTGGGCGCAGATGATTATCTGGCCAAGCCTTTTAATCCACGCGAATTGAGTGCCCGGGTGCGCGCCATTCTGCGCCGGGTCGAATTGGCGCAGCAACCTTCGCACCAACAAGTACCGCTGCTGGAACTCAACGGCGTCGCGCTGAACCGGCAAAACCGGCAAGTGCATTGTGAAGGCCAAGGCATTGTCCTGACCGCCACCGAGTTTCAATTGCTGGAGTATCTGATGCATCACGCCGGCCGGGTGGTCAGCAAAGAAGAGCTCAGCAAAGAAGTCATGGGCCGGGTGCTGCAGCAATATGATCGTAGTCTGGACATGCATGTCAGCAATATCCGGAAAAAACTGGCACAAGGTGCCAGTAATGAAAAAATCCAGACGCTGCGCGGCAGCGGCTATTTGTTTCTGGAGCGCTGATGCAACTGAACTGGGTCAATCCGTGGCGTTATCTGGCATTCCGGCTGTTCAGCTGGTTCTGGCTGGTGTTAATTATCACTATCGCCTCGGCCTGGCTGTTGGCAAAAGCCTTTCTCGACGACACTGTGATCCGGCGGCTGCCACCCGGTGTGCATGAGCAGGCCGAGCGGATGTTGCATAGCCTGCAACGTTTTGACAGTGTGGACGACCTGTTAAAGCGGCTGAACCGGCGGGAGAACAATCGCTGGTTACTGGTGGACCCGGTCAGTCAGCGCATTCTGAATGCGCATATTCTGCCACGGGGTTTTGACCAGAGCTGGCTGACTGAGCTTTCCCAATTCGAAAAACCCCGTTTGTTCCTGCACCGGCACATCAGCCTGGCCGGGCCGTTTTTTGTCCGGCTTAATGGCCAGCCTCTGGTGTTGTATCAGCAGCAACCAAGGCCGGAAAAGCACGGCTTGCTCGGGTTGGCGCAATTGCCGGAACTGACGATTCCGCTGTTATTCTTATTGGTGTCAGCATTGGCCAGTATCGGCCTGGCACTGACCATCACCCGGCCACTGCGTCAGCTGCAACAACAGAGCCTGCAATTTGCCGGCGGTGACTTAACCAGCCGGGTGCAACAAGCCGCAAAGCGCAGTGATGAAATTGGCGAACTGGCGCGGGGTTTTAATACCATGGCGAGCCAAATCGGCGCTTTACTACAAAACCAGCAACGGTTGCTGCGGGACATTTCCCACGAGTTGCGTTCTCCACTGACCCGCGCCCAGCTTGCGATCGCACTGGAACAACGTCAGGGCGGCGGTAGCCAGCTGCCCCGGTTATCACAGGAACTGGATAAAATTGACAGTATGCTGGACGAGCTGCTGACCTTTAGCCGCCTCGACGCTGGTCAATACCAGCTGCAGTTGCAAGATATTGATCTGGTTGAATTACTGGAAGAAATTATTCAGGTTAATCAGATTGAAGCGGTACCAAAACAGCAGCAGCTGGAGCTCAAGGCGCCGGCCCAGTGTCTGGCGGAAGCCGACAGCCGTTTGTTGGCGCGCGCGATAGAGAACGTACTGCGCAACGCGATCAAATATAGTCCGGTTGGCTCGCGGGTGCTGTTATCGCTACAACTGGAGGCCGGTCAGGTCCGGATTTGTGTGTCCGACCAGGGCCCCGGCATTCCGCCGACTGCTCTGCAGGCGATTTTTGAGCCGTTTTACCGCGTGTCGGATGCCCGTACCGCTGGCGCCGGTGGGACCGGCCTTGGTCTGGCTATCGCCGCGCAAGCGATGAAACAACATCAGGGCCAAATCAGTGCGCAAAACCTGCATCAGGGTGATACAGTCTGTGGCCTGCAGATTTGCCTGCAGTTACCCCAGCATCAGGAGCAGGTTGTTTGAAGTACTTTCCACCGCTGCAGGCACAATTCTGTGCCAGCGACATTGCGACGCCTTCAGTAAGTCAGAAGCTGGACCAATACTGGCAGCAATTCAGCCGTATTGAACTGACCGGTCGGGATGGCGTGCGTTTTTGCCTGTACAGCAAAACAACTTTACCAGCTTGGCGCAAGCCAGCTGCGGCTTTACTGCTGGTACCGGGGCGCATTGAAGCGGCGCATAAATATGCCGAACTGGCGCAGGATGCTTTGTGCAGTGGGTATCAGGTATTTGTACTGGACCATCGTGGTCAGGGCCTGGCGCAGCGCCCGACGCCTGATCCACAGTTGGGGGATGTCAGCGATTTCCAGTTATATGTTGACGACCTGACGCTGGCCATCAGCCATATCCGCAGCCAAACCGACCTGCCGATGCTGGCGTTAGCCCATTCGATGGGGGGCGCCATCTTGTATCGTTACCTGCAAACCACGGCGTTGCCACTGGTCGATGCCGCTGTGTTCAGTGCGCCAATGTTTGGCATTCCGGCCGGACCTGTGCCGGCAGCAGCGGCATTGCTCGCCAGACTGATGCATCAGCTAAACCGGTGCTGCAGTAAATATGGCTGGTTTGTGCCGGGGCAGACGCGTTATCAGTCAAAGCCGTTTGCCGGCAATGATTTAACCAATAGCGCTGAACGTTATCAGTGGTTTCGTCAGTTGTATCAACAGTATCCGGCGTATCAGCTCGGTGGTGTCAGTTGGGCCTGGCTTGATGCGGCACTGCGCGCCTGTGCGCAGATCCGCGAGGGCCGCCGGCCATCGCTGCCGATGTTGATCCTGCAGGCGGGCGCGGATACCGTCGTGGCAAACAGCGCCCAGAATAGGCTGGCGCAGCAACAAGGTATTGCATTGCAGCAAATTCCCGGTGCCAGACACGAACTACTGGCCGGTACTGACACCGAGCGGGAACAAGTGTTCAGCCTGATGAATCAGTGGCTGGTGCAGCATGCGACGACGGGTCCGGATGAATAATCACTTCCGCATCGGCATAAAGCGCTGCAATTTGCTGTTCGGCCAAATCCGTCACCTGATGGGCTTTTTGCAGGCTCCAGTCCTGCGGCAATAACAAGCGCAGCTGCACAAATACCCGCGGGCCGGCCCGGCGTGTACGCAGCTGGTCGACACCCAGCACCCCAGGCATCTGCTGCAGATGTTGCAGGATCTGCTGCCGGTCTGTCTCCGGCAATTCTTCATCCAGTAAATGCACCATGCTTTCACGCAGCAGCTGCGCGGCATTAAACAGCAGATAACAGGCAATCAGGATAGCGATCACCGCATCAGCCCATAACAGGCTGTTCTGCACCAGATATAGCGCCAGTAACACTGCAGCATTCATCAGTAAATCGCCACGGTAGTGCGCCTGATCGGCGTTAACCGCCAGCGAGCCGGTTTTGGCAATGATCCAGCGTTGCAGCAACACCAGGGTCAGGGTCAATCCGCTGCAGAGCACCATGGCCCAAATCCCGTTGCTGATTTCACCGACTGGCGCCGGCACGAAAAATCGGTTAAACCCTTGATACAAAAGTACAAAAGCCGCTCCCGCTAAAAAAGCAGCCTGAAATAACGCCATGACAGCTTCGGCTTTGCCATGGCCGAATCTGTGGTCATCGTCTGCCGGTTTTAATGCATAACGCAGCGCAATAAAATTCAGTGTCGAAACCGCAACATCCATCATCGCATCCATCAGCGACGCCAGCATAGAAGCGGCATTGGTATCAATTGCTGCAAACAGTTTGATAGCGACAATCGTCAGCGCAAAGGCAATGGTCAGCATGCCGGAGCGGCGTACCCACAGATTATATTCCTGCTTATTCATCCAAGGCTCCTGTGCCGGATATGACAACTCGCTGGTTAAAAAGCGCCGCTGAACCCTTGCTGGCGCCAGGCTTCATAACAGACAATGGCAACCGAATTGGCCAGATTGAGGCTGCGGGCATCCGGCATCATTGGAATCCGCAGCCGTAACTCCGCCGGGATAGCGTTACGGATCTCATCCGGCAACCCAGAGGTTTCTGAACCAAACAATAACAAATCACCGGGCAGATACTGCAATTCGGTATGTGGCCGGCTGCCCTTGGTGGTGAGCGCCAGTACCCGTGATGGCGCTACGGCAGCCAACATTTCCGCATAATTGGCGTGCCGGGTGACATTGGCCAAATCATGATAATCAAGGCCAGCACGCCGCAGCTTTTTCTCTTCAAAATCAAACCCTAGCGGTTCAATTAAATGCAAATGGCAGCCAGTGTTGGCCGCAAGACGGATAATATTGCCACAATTTGGCGCAATTTTGGGTTCAAACAAGGCGATATGAAACACAACGACTCCGGCACAAATAAAAAACTGATTATACCTAAGGGACTGGCCATAGACACCGCTGTCCAGCAAAACCGACGTTTTCTGCAGCAGCGTAGTGGCGATTTTTTCGACAGACTTCTATAGTTGCCAGAGGTCATTGCGCAAGGAATGCTCAGATGGAAATCTCGGAATGGGTCTACCTGATACTGGCTGGTATCGCGGCAATAGCGATCATCACACTTGTACTGCGGCTCTGGTCTTTACATCGCAATCCTTTACAAAATCAGGCTTTACTTGGTTATCTGCAACAACAATCTGCCGCATTCTGGTTGACGGACGCAGACGGCAATCAACTGTGGCACAACAATGAAACCCGCTTTCCGCCACAGAATGCTCATTTAGCATCTCAACTTTATTTCTCCGCCGACGGTCAACATCCAGGGCTACCTGACGTGATGGCCATGCTGCAAATCAGCCCGCATTGGCAGGGGCTGGTCTGGGTTGGCGAGCAGTCCAGGCAGGCTTTTCAGCTGCAGGTCAGCTTAATGCCTGGTTATCCACGGACCTATTTGCTTTGGCGCTGGCGGCCGATACAGCCTGAACTTGATCAGATGCAAAGTAAAATCGAAGCCTGTCTGGACCCTGTCACCGGATTACCGGCAGAGGCGCTATGGCGTTATTGGCTGCAGATACAATTGAGCCGGCATCAACTGCGTTACCACAGTTTTGCGCTGGTGTTACTGGAGATCACAGAATTACGCGCAATTACACGAAATTTCGGCAGTGCCGCGGCAGACAGCCTGGTACAGCAGCTGGTCAGAAATGTGCAGGCCGAAATACCACCGGATACATTTATCGCCCGCTTGGCCCCCCAGCAATTGGCGATAATGCTGAGTCTGGCCGGTCACGACGAACAATCACAACAACAAGCCCTGCAGCTCACCCGCGAGATCCTCAGTTTTTGTCAGGGGCCATTTGTGATCCCGGCAGCCGAAGTCCGGCTGGATTGCCACGCCGGCATTGCTATCTTCCCCGATGCCGGCTCTAATATTGACGAACTGCAGGCGCATGCGGCGCAAGCACTTCAAATCGCCGGCACAGTGCCGGACAAGCTGCATTTATGGCAAATGCAAAACCAAAGCACAGTTGCCGGCATTCAGCTGCAGGCCGAGTTACAGCAGGCGCTGACCCAATATCAGCTGGAAATCTGGTCACAGCCGGTTATTGAACTGACAACTGGAGTGGCACAGGCAATCAGGCTTGAGCTTTTCTGGCGTTCACCCACCCGGGGCTTAGTCAATTATGCTGCACTGAAACCGCTGGCCGAGCAAACCGGGCAACTGTTGGCGCTGGAGCGCTGGGCTTTTTGTCAGACTTGTCAGTTACTCGAGCTGTGGCATCGGCTCGGCGAGCTGCCTCCGGTACAGATTGAATTGTCGGCTACCAATTTCCGCCACAGCGGCCTGCTGACTTTTTTACAAAGTATGTTACAGGACCATCAGCTGCAGGCCAGTCAGTTTGTCTTGTGCCTGACTGAAGAGGGCTGGTTGCAAGATCCCACCGGATTTAATGCTCAGGCCGAAGCTTTAGTGGCAGCAGGATTTGCTTTGATGATTAGCCAGGTCGGGCATGGCGTTGGCGCGCTGCAGCTATTGCAGCAACCGTACTGGAGCGCTGCAGAGCTGTCTGAGCAGGTGATCCGGCAACTGGAAGAATCTGACACT
>CBFGPY010000068.1:0-8625 GCA_965650755.1 uncultured Chromatiaceae bacterium
CCCGGTACCAAGTTTCTGGGGCGGGTTTTTGGTGAAGCCTCATAAAATCGAATTCTGGCAGGGCGGTGAACACCGGCTACACGACCGTTTTATGTACAGCCGGCAAGCAGGTGGCGACTGGTCTATCGAGCGGCTTTGCCCTTAACCAAATACAATCCGCTGGACAGGTTAGAAACTGGTGCGGCTGTTGTGCTGAAATGTTTTTTATCGTGTCAGTGAACGCTTTGTTTACCGCGCCGCACTTGATGACGGCGCGGTTTTCATCTTAAGCTCGACGCAATTTTCAGCACCGGATTTACAGGGTGAACCTTCTGCAACAAGCCTTAACAGGCCAAAACCTTCGTCTGATCCCGTTAGAGCATGAGCATTGGCCAGCTTTGATGCAAGCAGCCAGCGACCCGTTGATTTGGACGCTGCACCCAGAACCTGAGCGTTATAAACCTGACGTATTCAGACCGGTGTTTGACGGCGGTCTGGCCAGTGGCGGCGCTTATCTTATCTGCGACAAATACAGTGGCGAAGTGCTCGGCACCAGTCGTTATTACGACTTTGATGCGGGTAAACGTGAAATCGCGATTGGTTATACCTTTTTAGTGCGCTCGCGCTGGGGCGGGACGACCAATACGGAGCTGAAACATCTGATGCTGGCGCATGCCTTCAGTTTTGCCGATGTGGTCTGGTTTCACGTTGGGGAAAATAACCTTCGTTCACGCCGCGCCGTGGAAAAACTTGGCGCGGTCTATACCCATACTGAAACGAAATCGCCGGCGGGTGTGGCGCGCGCCACAGTGTTTTACCGGCTGGATAAAGCTGCCTGGCTGATTCGGCAGTCAGCCTGATTGCTGTGGTGACTATCCAAAACCGCCCCCGCTGGAGAATTAATCTCATCGCTTAATGTTTCACCGGCAGCTAGCATATTCATCAGCTGGATAATATGGAGACTTGCTGATGAATATCAAAGCCGGACGCCCGGCCGCTGCGGCGCAGCAGAACAACACCCGGCAGCATCTGCTGGTGCAGGCGCGGCTGTTATTCTCTGAACTGGGGTATGAGCGTGTCACCACGCGGATGATTGCACAGGCCGCCGGCGTTAATGCCGGCATGATCCGGTATTATTTTGTCGATAAAGCCGGCTTGTTTGAGGCCATGTTACGCGAAACTATCGCGCCTTTGCTGCAACTGGCACAACAGCAGGC
This sequence comes from uncultured Chromatiaceae bacterium, assembly GCA_965650755.1. Lineage (GTDB taxonomy): Bacteria > Pseudomonadota > Gammaproteobacteria > Enterobacterales > Alteromonadaceae > Pararheinheimera. The sequence continues at coordinate 1,197 of CBFGPY010000068.1, forward strand.
GCGGCTGGCCGAGCTGCGCGACCCGGCGGCCATTGTCGCCGCATATTATGCGGTGATGGCACCGCATCCGCTGTTACCCAGCTTAATTTTCCGCGCCCTGCACAATGTGGATTCGGCGGAATACCAGATTGTCAGCCGGGTGTTTGCCGGTTTTGTTCAACAAATGCTGAGTAATCTGGCCGCGGTACTACAGGCGCCAGGACAGCTGCAACCAGGTTTGTTGCCGTTTAATGCAGTGCTGACCTGTTTTGGCCTTGCCGTCTTCCCTTTTGTGCTCCCACCTTTTATGAAACAGGCGCTCGGGCTTCAGCTGACGCCGGAATTTTTGCAGCAACTGGCAACGCACCAACAGCATGTGCTGCGTCATGGTTTGTTACAGACCGCACCCGATGGAGACAGCCATGCGTAACCAGATGTTATTGAGTCTTTGTATTGTGATGGTCGCTTGCCAGCCACAAGAACCGCCGTCGGCCTTTGGCACGCTGGAACGGGAGCGGGTGCTGTTGACGGCACCGGCAACTGAACTGGTCCTGACACAGTCCGCGCAGGAAGGCAGCAAGATTAAAGCCGGTCAGGTATTGTTGCAGCTCGACACCAGACTGCAGCAGTTAAAAGTTGATAAAGCCAGCGCTGAAGTGCAGCGGGCGCAGGCGGCGCTGGACCTGTTGCTGCAGGGCAACAGAGCGGAGCAAATTGCTGCCGCGGCGGCGCGACTGGAACAGGCGAAGCTCAAAGTTGCAGACAGTGAACTCCAGCGCAACAGGGCCAGCCAGTTACGCCAGCAGCGCCTCATCGCGCAGGCTGAACTCGATGCTGCAGAACTAAGCAGCCAGGTGGCACGCGCCCAATATGCTGATACGGCGCAGCAGCTGCAGGAACTGCAGGCCGGCAGCCGGCCGGAACAAGTCAGTCAGGCCCGGTTTACGCTGGAAAGTGCGCAGCAGTCATTGAATGTCGAACGTAAATTGCTGGCAGATTTAACACTGGTCGCGAGCCGTGACGGCGTGCTGGAAGATTTGCCGTACCATATTGGTGAACGGGTACCACAAGGCGCTGTGCTGGCGGTGATCGCTGCCGACAGCGCGCCTTACGCCAGAGTTTATATGCCTGAAACGGCATTGGCACAGTTTAAACCCGGTCAGCAGGTGCAGGTCTATGCGGACGGGCAGCCTCAGCCAGTTTTGGGGACTATACGCAATATTGCCACCGAAGCCAGTTTTACGCCTTATTTTGCGCTGCATCAGGCCGAGCGGGTGCAGCTGATGTATGTCACAGAAATCAGCTTCAGCGCTGATGTCACACTGCCAACCGGGTTGCCGGTGCAACTGCGACTGTCACAAGAGGATGCCAACCATGCTGGCGATTGATGTACAGGGCATGAGCCGGCGTTTTGGGGATTATCTGGCGGTGAATCAGCTGGATTTACAAATCCCCACTGGCTGTATCTATGGTTTTCTTGGCCCTAATGGCTGCGGCAAATCAACCTCAATCCGCATGCTGACCGGCTTATTAACCCCCAGCAGCGGTATGATCAAAGTATTGGGGCTGGAGCTGCCACGTCAGGCGGATCTTTTGCGCCAGCGTATTGGATATATGACGCAGAAGTTTTCGTTGTATGACAATTTAACGGTGCTGGAGAACCTGCAGTTTGTCGCCGGTATTTATCAGTTAACCCGGCGCGAGCGGCCAGCACGCATTCGCCAACTGCTGGAGCTGTATCAGCTGAAAGACAAACAGCAAGTGCGGGCCGGCAGTTTGAGCGGCGGCCAGAAGCAGCGGCTGGCGCTCGCAGCCGCGACCATGCATCAGCCGGCGCTGTTATTTCTCGATGAACCAACCTCAGCGGTCGACCCGGAAAACCGCCGTGAATTCTGGGAGCGGTTGTTTGATTTAAGTGACGCCGGCACCACGATTTTAGTCTCCACCCATTACATGGACGAAGCGGAACGTTGCCACCGCCTGGCGATTTTGGAGCGCGGTGAAAAACGCGCTGACGGCAGCCCGGTGGATTTAATGGCGCAGATGCCGGCCGATGTGTATGAAGTCAGCGGCCACGACTTACGCCAGTTACGCCGCCAGGTGCTGCAGTGGCCACAAATCATGTCAGCGGCGCAGATTGGTCAGTCACTGCGACTGTTAGTTTATAAATCTGCCGGCTGGTCGGTATCCACTTTACGCCAGAAGCTCAGCGCTGTTTATCATTGCGAGCCAGTGCGTCCTTCGCTCGAAGATGTTTTTGTTGTCAATACCGGAGCTGCTTATGCTGAGTCTGTCTCGCATTCACGCGATTTTTCGTAAAGAGATTTGGCAGTTATCCCGTGACCGCATCACTTTTGCCATGATTGTGATGATCCCGCTGGTGCAGCTGATGTTATTTGGCTACGCCATCAACACGGACGTGCGGCAGGTGCCGGCAGCGCTGGTTGATCAAAGTAACAGCAGCGCGGCCCGGCAGCTGGCGGCCGATTTGCAGGCCTCGCAGGCCGTGCGTTTTGTGCCTGGATTTGCTGATCTGCCTAAAGCCAAAACGGCGCTGAGTGCCGGGCAGGTCAACGCCATTTTAGTGATCCCGGCCGACTTCGAACGCCGGCTGGACGAACGCCGGCGCGGTGGCAACAGAGCCATAGCGCAGTGGATCACTGACGGCTCAGATCCAATGCTTGGCAATGCAGTGAATGCACTCAGGCAGATGCCACTGTCGCAGCTTTCACCGCTGCATCGCGAAGCGGCGCTACCACCAAGTGCAATATTTGATGTGGTGAATTTTTATAACCCGGAGCGGCGCACCGCGGTCAATATAGTGCCGGGCCTCATTGCGGTGATCCTGACGATGACGATGATCCTGTTTACCTCTGCCGCCATAGTGCGCGAGCGCGAACAGGGCAATATGGAGTTTTTAATCAATACGCCAATCCGGCCACTGGAGCTGATGCTCGGGAAAATTCTGCCTTATATCGCCATTGGTTTATTACAGGTGGCGATCATTCTGGGCCTCGGCCATGGCCTGTTTGCGGTACCGTTACCTGAGCAATGGCTGTCGTTGTGGCTGGTGACTTTGCTGTTTATTCTGGCCAGTCTGACGCTGGGATTATTGATTTCAACCAAAGCGCAGACTCAGCTGCAGGCAATGCAACTGACGGTGTTTATCCTGCTGCCGTCGATTTTATTGTCCGGTTTTATGTTCCCTTATGTGGCGATGCCAAAACCGGCGCAATACATTGCTGAATTATTGCCGGCCACACACTATGTCCGGCTGGTACGGGCAGTGGTGCTGCGTGATGCGCATTGGACTTCACTTCTGAACGATATCATGGTGTTAGCGGCTTTTATTGTGGTGGGCATGACGCTCGCGACTTTGCAATTTCGTAAGCGGTTGGATTAAGTCTGCCGGCGACTGGCAGATTGTCGATGTAAATACTGTGTTGACCGCAAAGCAATTGCCTTGCCGGCCTCGCTGGCTGAGTCTGCTACAGCTGTTCCGAAAAAATCATCAACTAGCAGGCGCAGCGTCAGGGAACACCTTGTCGCAATACAAGGCTGAATCACAACAACAAAAAATATGCGGGAACATGGTTATGCAACGAATGTTAAATAAGGCTGCCGTATCGGTACTGGCTCTGGCGGTATCACAAGTGCTGGCCGCCGATTTGGATGTGGCGAATAAAATCCGCCACGAAGGTCTGTATCAGAGTGAAGTGCTGCATACGCTGGAATATCTGACTGACAATATTGGTCCGCGTTTGACCGCGTCGCCGCAAATGACGACGGCCAACCACTGGACGAAACAGCAGCTGCAAAGCTGGGGCCTGAAGAATGCCCAGTTACACGCCTTTGAATTTGGCCGCGGCTGGAGCTCATCGGCATCCAGCATCGCACTGACAGCGCCAAGAGCGGTGTCTTTGCACGGGATCCCGGTGGCCTGGACGCCCGGCACCAACGGGCCTGTGGCGGGTGAAGTGATGATGTTTGACGTCAACACCGAAGCCGAACTTGCTCAATATGCCGGCAAGTTACGTGGCAAGTATCTGATGATGGGCGAAGATCTGAAAATTGAACCGCCAAATACCATCATTTTTGAACGCCTTGGCAGCGACAAACTGAACAGCTTAAAAGATGCGGATGTTGGGGCGCGCCCGAGTTACGAATCGGCCATGACCAAAGCGCTGCGCGCGAGCCGCAAACAGGCATATCAATTTAACAAAGCGCTGAGTGCCTTTTTAGTCAAAGAGCAGGCGGCCGGTATCATCTACCGCTCCAGCCGTCAGGGCGGTCTGGTGCGGGTGTTTGGCAAATCGCACAAAATCGGCGAAACCTTTGGCGTGCCAGCGATCATTATCGAGCAGGAAGATTATGGTCAGCTGTTACGGATGCTGGACCGCAAAGAGCAACCACAACTGACGCTGGACATCAAAGCGCAGTTCCATGATGACGACAAAAACGCTTATAACACTATTGCCGAAATTCCGGGGACGGATAAAAACGGCGAAGTGGTGATGGTCGGTGCGCACCTGGATTCCTGGCACGCCAGCGATGGCGCTGTGGATAACGGCGCTGGCGTCGCAGTCGCGATGGAAGCTGTGCGCATTCTGGCCAAACTGAACATCAAGCCAAAACGCACGATCCACATTGCGCTCTGGTCTGGTGAAGAGCAGGGGCTGTATGGCTCACGCGCTTATGTTAACGATTTCCTGGCCAGCCGCCCGGCGCCGACAGATCCTGCTGAAAAAGCCTTGCCGCGTTATTTGTGGTCAAATCCGGGCTGGCCAATTTCGCCCAAAGCCGGTTATGACAAGCTGTCGGTATACCTGAATATGGATAACGGCAGTGGTCGCTTCCGCGGTATCTACACCGAAGGCAACGTGGCAGTGAAACCGATTTTTACCGATTGGTTTGGTCCTTACATGGATTTAAGCAGCGGCACCATATCACCGCGTTCGACCGGCGGCACTGACCATGAATCCTTTGATGACGTTGGTTTGCCGGGCTTCCAGTTTATTCAGGACCCGCTCGATTACAGTACCCGTCTGCATCACACGCATATCGATTCGATTGACCATGTGATTGAAGATGACCTGAAGCAAGCGTCAGTGATCATGGCCGGATTCCTGTATGAAGCGGCGATGGCGGATAAAAAGCTGCCGCGTAAACCGATGCCAACCCCGGCGTCGTCAGTGCAGCAGCAACGGCAGGATTTAGAAAGCCAGAAAGAGCGGCGTAAAGCCGAGCTGGAGGCGAAGAGCACGCTGGAAAGCGGTCAGCTCTGATTCTAAAAAACAAAACCCGGCACGTGCCGGGTTTTGTTTTTGCTCCTTGCTTCCTGCCCTGAGTTCTGCTGCAATGCGTCCAATCATCGCTTGCTAAAGAGCCGAAATGCCATCGTCTGTGCCTGTTTTATTTGACACCCACTGCCACCTGGATTTGCTCGAGCTTGCCACTGATTTGCCGGTATTTCTTGCCGATGCGGTCAAAGCCGGCGTTCGTCGTGTGCTGGTGCCGGCAGTTGAAGCCGCGCGCTGGAATGCTTTGTTGCAGCAACAACAACAAACCACAGCGCTGCAGCTCGACGTTGCGCTCGGTATCCATCCCTGGTGGGCGCAGGGTGCGACTGAGCAACAGCTTGCTGCACTGGCCGGGCTGCTGCAAACCGAACCCGGCGTCTGTGCTGTCGGTGAGATTGGCCTCGATTTTGCGCTCAGTGCTGAAGATGAAGCGGCTACGCAGCAACTGCATCAGTGGCAACAGAGGTTATTCAGCGCACAGTTGGCGTTAGTCGCAAAAGCAGGCAAACCGGTGGTGCTGCATCACCGCAAATCACAGCCGGCGTTACTCGCCGAATTAAAACGTCAGCAGTTTAGTCTTGGCGGTATTTTGCATGCTTTTTCCGGCAGTCAGGCACAGGCTCATGCCTTTTTGGATCAAGGGTTTAAGCTCGGCATTGGCGGCACTATCAGCTATGAACGGGCACAGAAAACCCGCGACACGGTGAAAAAGCTGCCATTAGCTGCGATGGTGCTGGAAACCGACGCGCCAGCGATGCCGCTGGCCGGCTTTCAGGGGCAGGTCAATACTCCGGCGCAGCTCGGCCTGGTGTTTCAGCAGCTGTGTACCCTGCGGTCTGAAGCGCCGGCTGTACTGGCAGAGGCGCTGTGGCAGAACAGCCTCAGCGCTTTAAAGTTAAAGCAGTAGTTGGTGATGTCAGACTTTAGGCGGAATATGATGCGTCTGATGTTCCGGACTATCCATCGCGGCATGATGTAACGCTTTGTTCGACGCCAATTTGTGCGACAGCGCCTGCAATGAGCCGCGCAGCATCAATGCCAGCAATGCGGCAAAAGCCAGCATCCACAGCACTTGCTCCATCAGCTGATGCCAGCTGGAACTTACTGCATCAAAGCTGCTGTATTGTTTCAGGCTGATTTTGATGTAGCCCAGCAACTGCTCGCCCTGATAAATTTCCTGCACCATCGGCAACAAATGGTCTGGTGTTTGCGGCGCATACAACAGCCGGGCGGGTTCACTGCCGGCGGATTCACTGAGGCGCACGCCGTTGGCATCATACACCACCACATCGTGCAGATAAGGATTGGAGGCCATTTGCTGGGTCAGCGCTTTGAGGCCTTCGAGCTGATCGTTTTCAATCAGATACGCACAGGTTTGCGCCAGGGCTTTTAAGGTTTCGCGCATCAGTACGGCGCTTTGTTCGGCAAACAGCTGCTCGCCATGTTTATTACTTTGTTGCCACCATTGCAACAACAGGATAAATCCACACACCGCCAGGATGAATTGGGCGCTGCGCCAGATTTTCGCTGATTTTTTTGGCTTTTTTACTGACATTTGTCCTGATGATCCGCTGACAAGGCCGGAAAAATGCCGGTAGAATGCCACGCAGCCCACTTAAAGTACAGGTACGCCCGTGAGTCGTGTGACGTCTGATATTGCAGTTCAACCAGCAGAACAGTTTTTTTCTGAGTTATTTCAACAGCATCCATTCGTGCTTTTGCAGGAGACTGCCGAAGGTTTACAGTTAAGCCCGGTTCTGACAGCAACAACTGCTGGCGCTGTGATACGGATCTGGAGCGCACAGCCGGACATGCTCACGCAGACCAAGCTGCGCCAACTGCTGCAGACGGTGGCCCAGCCAGCGTACGCTTTAATCTGTCAGCCCCATGCAGATTTAGCGCCGGCACTGGAGCTGCAGCTGCAATCACCGCTGGCTACTGAAACCGTCAGCCAATTGCGTGAGCAGGCAGTAGCGCTTGGACTGGAGCTGAATTATCTGACAGCGATGCCAAAACTAACCACTCCAGGCGTGCTGGTGATGGATATGGACAGCACGGCCATCCAGATTGAATGTATTGATGAAATTGCCTTGCTGGCCGGCGTCGGACCGCAAGTGGGGCACGCTCAGCTTTGCCGCCCTCTGGATCTC
>CBFGPY010000069.1:0-8597 GCA_965650755.1 uncultured Chromatiaceae bacterium
CGGCCGATCAGGTGACTGAGTTGTTTGAACTCCGGGCCATGCTCGAAACCGATTTGCTGCGCCGCGCTATTCCGCTATTAACTGACGCCGATCTCGCGGCAGCCGAAACGCTGCGCAGCCAGATGGCCGATGCCTATCAGCAACAAGACAGTGCCGGCAGCTGGAGTGTACTGAATACCCAGTTCCACTTAACTTTATACCGGGCTGCCGGACGGCCATTGAGTTTTGAACTGGTGCAGCAACTGCTGACCACCTCGGACCGCTACATCCGCATGCATCTGATGCTGGCAGGTGGTGTACAAAAAGCCGATCCTGAACACAGTGAACTGCTGAAATTATGCCGTGAACGCCAGACCGAAGCGGCCTGTACTTTGCTGACACAACACATTCTCGGCGCCGCCGGGGAAGTGAAACAAATAGTCGCCAGTCTGAGCAACTGATCCAACCCCACTTGGCGGGATCCTGTGCCCTTGCCCATTCAATTCAGCCGCTCAGTGGCTGTGCCTTCTGGCCGTTATAGCAGTCTTTACCGCTGTAACGGCAGATTTGCAGCCGCAAAATAAGACAGTTGGGTGAAACTGTCCGGATCATTGCTTTTTTTTCGGGCAAATCGAAATAAAATCCTGTATATTGTCGCCCTATTTTCTAACCCCTAGCTTAATCGAGATGACTATGTCAGCAGATTTATCCTTATACAGAAACATTGGTATCTTCGCTCACGTTGATGCCGGTAAAACCACCACGACCGAACGTATCCTGAAACTGACCGGTAAAATCCACAAGCTGGGCGAAGTTCACGAAGGTGAATCAACCACAGACTTCATGGTGCAGGAAGCCGAGCGCGGTATCACTATCCAGTCAGCCGCTGTTACCTGTTTCTGGAAAGGTCACCGTTTCAACGTCATCGACACCCCGGGCCACGTTGACTTCACCGTTGAAGTTTACCGTTCTCTGAAAGTTCTGGACGGTGGTATCGGTGTATTCTGTGGTTCAGGCGGTGTAGAACCTCAGTCAGAAACCAACTGGCGTTATGCCAACGACGCCAAAGTTTCTCGTCTGATCTTCGTAAACAAGCTGGACCGTATCGGTGCTGACTTCATCCGTGTAACAGAACAAGTGAAAAAAGTTCTGGGCGCAACTCCACTGATCATGACTTTGCCAATCGGCCGTGAAGACACTTTCAAAGGCGTGGTTGACCTGCTGAGCGAAAAAGCTTACGTATGGGACGAGACTGGCCTGCCAGAAAACTACACTATCACTGACATCCCGGCTGACATGCTGGAAGATGTTGCTATGTACCGCGAACAGCTGATCGAAACTGCCGTTGAGCAGGACGACGACCTGCTGATGGCGTACATGGAAGGCGAAATGCCAACTGTGGAACAAGTCAAAGCCTGTATCCGTAAAGGTACCCGCGAACTGGCGTTCTTCCCGACATTCTGTGGTTCAGCGTTCAAAAACAAAGGTATGCAGTTAGTTCTGGATGCAGTTGTTGATTACCTGCCAAACCCAACTGAAGTTAATCCACAGCCACTGACTGACGAAGACGGTGCTGAGACTGGCGAACACGCTATCGTTTCTGCTGACGAGCCATTCCGCGCGCTGGCGTTTAAGATCATGGATGACCGTTTCGGCGCCCTGACCTTTATCCGTATCTACTCAGGCGTCCTGAACAAAGGCGACACAGTTCTGAACTCTTACACTGGTAAGACAGAACGTATCGGCCGTATGGTTGAGATGAACGCGAACGACCGTACTGACCTGACTACAGCTCAGGCCGGTGACATCATCGCCCTGGTTGGTCTGAAGAACAACACGCAAACCGGTCACACGCTGTGTGATCCAAAAGCACCTTGTACTTTAGAACCAATGGTATTCCCAGAGCCGGTAATCTCTATCTCTGTTACGCCAAAAGACAAAGGCGGCATGGAGAAGATGTCTGTAGCTATCGGTAAGATGGTTGCTGAAGATCCAACGTTCCGCGTTGAGACTGACCAGGATTCTGGCGAAACCATTCTGAAAGGCATGGGCGAACTGCACTTAGATATCAAAGTCGACATCCTGAAACGGACTTACGGCGTTGAACTGATTGTTGGTCAGCCACAGGTTGCTTACCGTGAAACTATCACTCGTGAAATCGAAGATAGCTACACGCACAAGAAACAATCTGGTGGTTCAGGTCAATACGGTAAAATCGACTACCGCATTCGTCCGGGCGAGCCAAATTCAGGCTTCAAGTTCGTGTCTACCGTAGTTGGTGGTAGCGTTCCGAAAGAATTCTACCCAGCGATCGAAAAAGGCTTCGCGTCTATGATGTCAACAGGCACCATGGCTGGCTTCCCGGTTCTGGACGTAGAAGTTGAACTGTTCGACGGTGGTTTCCACGCAGTTGACTCTTCAGCCATCGCATTCGAAATCGCTGCGAAAGGCGCATTCCGTCAGTCAATGCCAAAAGCGGGTCCACAGCTGCTGGAACCAATCATGAAAGTTGACGTGTTCACTCCGGAAGACCACGTTGGTGACGTGATCGGTGACCTGAACCGTCGTCGTGGCATGATCTCTGGTCAAGAGTCTGGCGCAACTGGCGTTCGTATCAAGGCTACAGTGCCGCTGTCAGAGATGTTCGGTTACATCTCTACACTGCGTACTATGACTTCTGGCCGTGGCCAGTTCTCTATGGAATTCGATCACTACGCGCCGTGCCCGTCTAACGTGGCTGACGCTGTTATCGCCAAAGAGAAAGAAAAGAAAGCTGCCGCTGCTAAGAACTAATTAGCACTCAGCTAAAGAAAAGCCCCGCTAATGCGGGGCTTTTTTTATGTCCTGAGCCTGGCTTTGCAAGCACCAGCTGACCTTTTCATCAAGCGATTCAGCCGCCAAAGTTCTGCCAGCAGATTGGCCGGACAAATCGCTGATAAGCCGCGCTGCCGACTGCGGTAAAACGTAAATCTGTGCTGGCCGGAAAGGGCCCGCCGTGATGCATGGCACTACAGACTTCAACGCCAGTCGGCATCTGATTACGAATCAGTCGGCCACAGCAGTCTGCCAGCGCCGGCAATAACGGCTGCAGCGCCTGTACATCCTGATCTGTGCCATAGACAGTACAAGTCAGCTGACCTTTGAGCGTCGGTAAGATCGCTGCTATTTCTGCCAGCGTGCGGTAACGGATTAACACTGTGGCAGGGCCAAACACTTCATGCTGCAACTGTGGTAATTCGTGCCAACGCGCCGCGTCTGTGACAAAGAGCCGCGGCAACACCTGACAGCCCTTTTCCACTTGTGGCGACTGACCTTCAGCCAGTTGCGTCACGCCAGAAAGGCCGTTGAGCACCGCACAGCTCTGGCGGTAGCCCTCAGCGATTTTTGGCGTCAGTAAAGTCACCAGTGAAGTCGCAGTGAAACTGCCGGCAAGTGCATCCAACACCGCTGCGGTTTCGGGCTTATCAGGGACAAACACCAGACCAGGCCGGGTGCAGAACTGGCCATTGCCCTGTAACACCGACTGCGCCAGCGCAGTGGCAAAAGCTGCGCCATGCAGCGCCAGCTGTTCGGGTAACAACAACAGCGGGTTCTGTGAACCCAGTTCACCATAAAATGGCACTGGCACCGCTCGCTGCTGGATCAGTTTCTGAAAATGCAGGCCGAGCGGCTCCGAGCCGGTAAAAGCAACGGCTTTCACCACCGGATGCTGTAACAGCTGCGCCGAAAAGTCATGGCGCTGCGCATACACCAGCTGAAAGACACCAGCGGGTAAATCACAGATCTCACGGGCTTTTTCAATCGCCTGCGCCACCAGCGCCGAAGTCGCCGGATGGGCGTTGTGCGCTTTGACAATGACCGGGCATCCGGCCGCTAAGGCACTGGCGGTATCACCACCAGCCACCGAAAACGCCAGCGGGAAATTACTGGCGGCAAACACCAGCACTGGCCCAAGCGGCACGGTATCGAGCCTAAGTTCAGGTGCTGGTAACGGCAAACGTTGTGGCTGCGCCGGCAGATAAGTCACTGGCGCTGGCTCGTCCAAAAGGGTGGCAAACAGCCGCAGCTGGTTGCAGGTGCGGCCCCGCTCGCCTTCAACCCGCGCCTGCGGCAATGCAGTTTCCGCCATCACAGTCTCAATCAGCACGTTACCCAGCGCTTCAATTTCAAGCGCAATCTGGCGTAAGAACGCCGCGCGCCCCGCCCGGCTGTACTGCCGATATTGGCTAAAGGCCACTTGTGCGCTTTGCATCAGCGCCTGCAGCTCAGTCGCGCCCGCTTCGGGGAAAGTCCAGGGCAACACGCGGTTTTCCGCAGGCTGATAACTGTGAAATTCAGCAATTGCCTCGCCTTGCCAGACGCCGTGAATCAGGTGACGGCCGGCAAATGCTGTGTTGGTATCTTTTAGCTGGAACAATGGATTGCCTGGCATTAACGCACCTCAAAACCAAAAGCATAAGGGTCGGCATCATCGACACGGATTTGGTTGGCGCCATACACATGGGCCCAGCCGGCAATAGACGGGAACATCGCGGCAATACCAGCCACTTCGGTCGCCGCTTCCACCACACCGGTGAACTGACTGCCGATGATACTTTCATGCACGAAACGGTCACCGACCTTCAAATCACCGCGCGCATACAGCTGCGCCATCCGGGCGCTGGTGCCGGTGCCGCAGGGCGAACGGTCGATCGCGCCATCGCCGTAGAACACCGCGTTGGCAGCATCAGAACCCGGCGTTTTCGGCTTGCCGGTCCATTGCACGTGGCTGATGCCAGCAATGCTGGCGTCGAGCGGATGCACACAGGAATAATGCTGATTGGCGATACTGCGCACTAAAGGGCTCCAGCGTAATACATCTGCTGCAGACCAGTGCTCAAGGCCCGGGAAATTGGCCTGTGGTTCGACTATCAAATAGAAGTTGCCACCATATGCCACGTCAAATTTGACAAGGCCAAGGCCCGGCACGTCGATTTCGCCGCCTTTGATCGCAAGGAAAGACGCCACATTACGGATTTTCACCGACGTGACTTTGTCGCCGTCGCGCTGATAACTGATACGGACCTGACCGGCCGGCACATCCAATAGCAGCTGGCCTGGCACTTTAGGCTGGATCAGGCCCGCTTCCAGCGCCGCAGTGACAGTACCGATAGTGCCGTGTCCGCACATTGGCAAACAGCCGCTGGTTTCGATAAAGAGCACAGAGGCGTCTGCATCTGTGCTGCACGGCGGGTACAAAAAAGCGCCGGACATCATGGCATGGCCACGCGGTTCAAACATCAGCGCTTGCCGGATCCAGTCAAAACGGGCAAGAAAATCCAGCCGTTTTTCGCTCATGGTCTGACCGTTTAATTGCGGATGACCGCTGGTCACCAGCCGCACCGGGTTACCGCAGGTGTGGGCGTCGATACAAAAAAAGGTACCTTTTAGCATACTGCTGCTCCAAAAAACCGCGTGGGCCGAACTGTTATTGATTCAACAAACGCTGATAGTGGCTCAGATCCGGCCGGTTCGCGAGTGCCTCGGCCAGCACTTTTTCCACATAAGCGCGTTCATCGCCAATCAGTGTCAGCCGTGGCAGACGCACCTGCTCGCTACCGCGCCCGACCAGCTGTTCGGCAAACTTGATGCACTGCACCAGAGTCGGAATAGTATCGAGCCGCAGCAATGGCATAAACCAGCGATAAATCTCCCGGGCTTCTTTTAAATAACCGGCGCGGGCCAGCGCAAACAAAGTCACGGATTCACGCGGGAATACGTTGGTGAGACCTGAGATCCAACCCGTGGCCCCCAGCAGCACCGATTCCAGCGCAATATCGTCGACGCCACAGAAAATGATAAACCGCTCGCCAAAGCGGCTTTGCAGTTCGGTGATACGGCGGGTATCAGTGGTCGATTCTTTAATCGCCACGATGTTCGGCTCTTGTGCCAGTACCGCGGTCATTTCCAGATTGATATCGACGCCATAGCTGACCGGGTTGTTGTAAATCATGATCGGCAGCGCTGTGGCGCGGGCCACCGTCTGATAATGCACCAGCACTTCACGGTCGGTACCACGGTACACCACGGCCGGCAGCAGCATAATGCCAGACACGCCGATCTGTTCGGCCGCCTGCACATAACTTACCGCATCTGTTGCGCTATGCTCAGTACAACCGGCGATCACCGGAATACGACCCGCGACGGTTTGCACAGTGTGACGCAAAAATTCCTGTTTTTCCGCCGCACTTAATGATGCATTTTCGCCGATGGTACCGAGCGCAATAATGCCGTCGATGCCATCTGCAATCAGCTGCTCCAGCATGCGCTGATTGGCAGCAAAGTTAATTGTTCCATCGGCATGGAACTGAGTAGAAATTGCCGGAAACACACCAGACCATTGCGGGCAATTGGTCATGACCGGGGTAGATAAAGCAGCAGACATCACAGCACTCCTGAAATACAGTTTGACGAACCATTCGATATTTAGGATATTGTATACAATCTTACAAAAGCAAGTGAAATCGACAAATGAATACAGAGTCAAAGCCCTGTGTCGCCGTGATTGGCGCCGGTATTGTTGGCCTGACGACAGCGCTGCAGCTGCAGCGCGCCGGTCTGCCCGTCGTGCTATTGGATGCGCAGGGCCCCGGCAGCGGTTGCTCACGCGGTAACGCCGGTCATTTTGCGACAGAACAGGTGTTTCCGCTGGCGTCCATCGCGGTACTGCGACAATTGCCCGCGATGCTGTTGGATCCGACCGGTCCGCTGCGGCTACGTATTGGTTACTTTTTTAAAGCCCTGCCCTGGCTGCTGCGGTTTGTTGCCAATGTGCGGCCTGCCCGGCAGCAAGCGCTGCAGCAGGCGCTGACTGCATTAAATCAGCAAGCATTACCGGCCTGGCAACGGCTGTTGCCACAAGCAGAAGCGACAGACTTAGTGCAGTTTCGCGGTGCTTTGCTGGTGTCAGAGCAACCGGACTTAATCAATCTGGCACAAACTTTCCGCCAATACCGCGACGCCGGTATTGCCGTTAACTGGCTGGAGCAATCAGCGCTGCGCTCGCGTGAACCGGGGCTCGGCACGCAAGTCAAAGGGGCGATAGAATTTCCGGAAGTGGCTCATACGGTAGACCCTTATGCGCTTTGTTTGCGGCTTTATCAGCAATTTATCGCTGTGGGTGGTCTGTTCCGCCAGCAGCAGGTGCAGCAGATCCGGGCATGTAATAACGGCTATCAGCTGGACCTCAAGCCCGACCCGAAAATCCCCCAGTCCGGGCCTGGTGAACTGACATTGCAGGCCGGCAAGCTGGTGATCTGTGCCGGCGCCGCATCGCATCAGCTATGCGCGGAGCTGGGTTATCAGGTGCCACTGGAAGCAGAACGCGGCTACCATCTGATGACGCAAAGCCGGCCATTACAAAGCCCGGTCAGTTCGCTGGAGCGCAAATTTATTATGACGCCGATGCAACAAGGCTTGCGGCTGGCCGGCACTGTGGAATTTGCCGGGCTTAACAGCGCACCGGACTATCGCCGCGCCAAGGTGTTATTACAACACGCCAATCAGTTACTGGCAGAACCAACGATCGCCAATCCGGAGTTGGAGCCCTGGGCCGGCAACCGGCCGTCATTGCCGGATTCGCTGCCGGTGTTAGGGCAAGCGCCGCGCCATCCGGGGGTTTATTTCAACTTTGGCCATCAACACCTGGGGTTGACCTGGGCGGCACTGACTGCAGAGCTCACCAGCACCCTGCTGCTGGGGCAAGCTCCGGGGCTTGATCTCAGCCCTTATCGCATCGACCGGTTTTAACCGGACACCAAGGCGTTATTGCTGGCGGCGCAAATGCCGCCAGGCGTCAAATGAATACAAACACAAGGCCGTCCAGATAAAACCGAAAGTCAGCAATTTACTTTGATCAAGCGGCTCGTTGTACAAAAACACACCAAAAATAAACATAAAACTGGGGCCTATGTACTGGAAAAAGCCCATCGTTGATAACTGCAGGCGTTTTGCCGCGGCGATAAAACACAGCAGCGGCACTGTGGTCACCACACCGGCGGCGACCAGCCACAGGTTCAGGCTCAGCGGGTTTTGTGTCAGATCTGCATATGGGCTGTCCGCGAACTGGCTCCAGTACAGCAGCGCCAGTGGCATCAGCAATAACGACTCAATAAACAGGCCACCAATTGCATCAGTCGCCAGCTTTTTGCGAAACAGGCCAT
The DNA here is from genome assembly GCA_965650755.1 of uncultured Chromatiaceae bacterium. GTDB lineage: Bacteria > Pseudomonadota > Gammaproteobacteria > Enterobacterales > Alteromonadaceae > Pararheinheimera. The sequence goes on from CBFGPY010000069.1 coordinate 8,181, forward strand.
ACAAGGCAAAACTGCCGGCCAGCACCAGCGCAATCCAGGGCAATGACCCGAAGTGGATCAGTTGCAGCAAAACACCGGCAAAAGCCAGACCTACTGCGGCCCACTGCGCCGGCCGCAGGCGTTCGCCAAGGAATAACATCCCCAGTAAGATATTCAGCAGCGGATTGATGTAATAACCCAGACTCGCATCCAGCATGTGGTGGTTATTCACTGCCCAGATAAACAAGCCCCAGTTACCGGCCAGCAACAAGGCTGTGCCAAGCATCGCCACGACCATTTTCGGTTTTTGCAACACCGCAATGACTTTGGGCCATTGTCTGAGAACAGTCAGCACCAGCGCTAACAAGGCAAAAGACCAAACGATGCGGTGCAACAAAATTTCTGTCGCCGGAACCTGGTCTATCTGTTTGAAATATA
>CBFGPY010000070.1:0-8542 GCA_965650755.1 uncultured Chromatiaceae bacterium
AACTCGACCAGGCGTTGCGCGGCTGGCTCGCGAGCGGCCGCACGCTCGGCTACGGCGACGCCGCGCTGTGGTGGCGCGTGCTGTGGCCGCTGCTGCTGCCGCGCCTGGCCTGGCCACTGCTCGCGGTGCTGGCCTACGGCCTGACGGTGGTCGACCTGGCGCTGATCGTCGGCCCGGCGTCGCCGCCGACGCTGGCGATGCTCGCGTGGCAGGCGCTGCAGGACGGCGACCCGGCGCGCAACGCCGAGGGCGCGGCGCACGCCGTCGCGCTGGCAGCCGTGCTCGCGCTGCTGGTCGGCATCGGGGCGGTCCTCGCGCACCCGCTGCGCCGCGCCTGGCGTTCAATAAAAGTGCGAAAATATATCACGGATATCAAAGGTATTCCCACAGATGGATAGGCTTAAACAGCAAAATCCGGGAAATAGTCCAGACCCAAATCAACTTAAAACCCCAACAAACAGATCGTTGTTTTACCGAGAGACGACGAAACATCAATGCACCTAATCAGGCATCTGCCACCAGAGTTTACTTTTTGCGATGTCCTTCGCTTAATCCTCTACACCAGCTTTTAACCTCGACACAACATACAGCAGTGGTGCATAAGCCAGGATAACTGCAATGACACCGTCCAGCTGCTGCCACGCTACCAGTCCTGCCAGTGGCAACAACCAGCACAGATTAAACATCTGCACTGACAAGGTTACTTTTTTGTGGCTGGCCAGTCGCCGACTGGCAATTTGGTAGCCGTGCGACCGGTGCGCTTCGTACATCTTTTTGCCTTGTAGCAATCTGATCGCCAGCGTGTAAGTTGCGTCCACAATAAAACAGGCATATAGGACCACGCCGCTCCAGAACAATTGCGGCGCAATTTGCGTCATTTGCAAGATGACTGCCGCCAGGATTAACCCGAGAAAACCACTGCCGGCATCCCCCATAAAAATGCGGGCCGGCGGGAAGTTCCAGCATAAAAATCCCGCACTGGCGCAAAGCACCAGCAAAGGTAACCACAGATTTGGTAAGGTGGTAAACAACAGCGCCAATATTACCATGCCGCCACAAAGGAATATGGTTTGTGAGGCCGCCAGACCGTCAATTCCATCCATGAAATTGGTTAAATTAATCATCCAGACCACGGCGACGACCGCGGCAATATGACCAAACCAGCCTAAATCAACCAAAGTGCCAAAATAACTTAATGCGGGCAGGCCACCAACAGCCCAAACCACCAGGGCTGCAGCAGTAAAATGCCACAGTAATCGCCAGCCCGCCTTGATATGCTGATGATCATCGGCAAAACCGACAACGGCAATGATGGCAATGGCGGCAGCCACTTTCAGACTGAAATTCAAATCCATGCCAAAAAAACTGACTGCAACAGGTAAAGCGGCTAGTACGCTTAACACAATGGCCACCCCACCGCCCCTTGGCGTCGGAACCTGATGGGAGCTACGAGCATTCGGAATATCTAACACGTTGCGCTTAAGCGCATATTGGCGCAGCACCGCTGTCATCACAAATGCCAGGGCAAATACCCCCAGTAAAAAACTTACTTCAGTCAAACTCTGTCCTTATGCTCTGTGCTCGTTGACGGTTTTACAATCGCGGCAGCCAGCCCCTCAGCCAGCGACTGAGGTGGTTGCCATTTTAACAGCTCAGTGGTGTGATGCTGTTCAATCTGTAGCGAATCCAATAATTTATTCGACAAGCCAGTCAGCCCTATACGCTGAAACAGCCAGCGTAGCCAACGAGCAGGCACTGGCAACAACCAAACAGGACGACCGAGTTGCTGGCGCACGACGGTCAGCAGTTCAGTTGTAGACAAATCCTGCCCATCACACACCAGAAAGGTCTGGCCCGCGGCATTCGGGTGCACTGCACAAAGACTGAGAAAATCTGCCAGATTCTGCACACTGACAAAACTGCGCTGATTATGTACAGCGCCAAACGGTAAAGGTAAAGGCAACTTCGCTAAGGCCAGCAAACGGCCAAAGTTACCAGGTGCTTCAGGCCCATAAACCAACGGCGGACGCACAATCACCAGCTCCATCCCCTGCTGCCGGCTCAATGCTGTCAGCGCCTGCTCTGCCTGCCATTTTGACTTGGCATATGGTTCAACGGGCGTAGGTTGATCGGTAATACTAAATGGCTGCGGTTTCGCCGGTCCCATCACGCCGACAGAGCTGACGAATACCATGCGCCGGACCTGATTTGCCGCGGCAATTCTGGCCAATTGCAATGGGAAATCCACATTCGCCTGTTGAAACAGTTGGGTCGGGTCGCCGTGTTCTTCTTTCAGCACATGAGCGCGTCCGGCCAGATGGATCAGAACATCCACCCCTTGTAGCAAAGCAGACCAGGCACCTGCATTATTGAAATCATCTAAATAATGGGTCGGATGCCCTGCAATGCTGAGGCCCTGATGCCGAACCGGCAACACCAGTGCATGCCCTTGCGCAAGCAAGTGCCGGACTAAATGCCGCCCAATAAATCCGTTGGCGCCCGTTAGCAGAATTTTCATCGCTGTAGCCCCGCTAGTTGCAACTGATGCAGATGCTGATAGACGGCAATCGTTTGGTCTAGCATGCGACGGAAAGTAAATTCCTGTTCAAATATGCGCTGCCCGGCATCACCACAGCGCCTGACCAGAGACGGGTCGTCTAATAGCCGCTGAATCACGCCAGCAATTTCCGCAGCGTTATTGCTGACTAAAAAGCCTGTCTCACCATGTCGTACCGCTTCTTTCACCCCACCGACATCCGAAGCAACGACCGCCAATCCCGCGCGCATCGCTTCGAGTATCGTCAGCGGCAAGCCTTCCCAACGGGATAACAACACAAAAATACTGGCCTGAGCCAATTGTTCGGGCACGTCGCTACGCGCACCGGCAAATTCCACTTTGGCGGTCAAGCCGGCCGACAGGGCTTTTTGCTGCGCCGCGGCCAATAAAGGCCCGTCACCAATACACTGCAGCTGCCAGTCGCCGGTTAACTGACTCACCGCATCTAATAACAACAAATGATCTTTTGGCTGCTCGAAGCGGGCAACCATAACAATCCGTCGGGGCAGATGTGTTGCTGGCGCCACTGCGGGCAATTCAGGCATGCCATTGTGAATGGTGCGAATGAGATCAGGACTGCCAACACCAAGCTTGAGTGCCCGTTGCCGGTCATACTCGGATACAGTGATGATTTGGCGGGTCAGCGGTGCGACCAACCGCTCGAGAACCCGGTAAAGCATACTTCCGGCCAGCCCCACGCCTTCAGTGAAAGCCCAGCCATGTGCGGTAAATACCACCGGGACCTGCAGACCAATCGCAGCAAATCGGCCTACGAGCCCCGCTTTGGATGAATGTAAATGGATCAAGTCCGGGCGCAACTGCCTGAACCAGCGACGCAATTCAAACCAACAGGCGAAATCTTTGCAAGGATGGATTGGCCTGACCAAATGTTTCAGCGCAATAATAGTCAGCCCCATCGCTTTGGCCCGCTGATTGACGATGCCGTCACCACCGACCAAAATCGTGACCTTGTGCCCCTGCTGCTGTACACCGGCGGCTAAATCCAGCAAATGCACACTGGCACCGCCCATCACGTCAGACCGGGTGATGACATAGCAGATATGCAGTGCGTCAGCCGACACTGACTCAGTTGTTTCTTTGCGATCCATCAGAAACGAACCTTTGGCCGTTCCGCCAGCCAGGCCTGCAACATCAATACATTCCACAACCGGTATGCGTGATTACGCCGGCCACTGAGATGCTCGGCCCACATGGTTCTGACTAAGGTGGTATTCAGTAAACCCTCAGTCTTCAACCGCGATTCAGCCAGCAGTGATTCAGCCCATTCACGCAGCGGGCCTCTGAGCCAGCTCGCCATCGGTACTGCAAAGCCACGTTTTGGACGCTCAATCAGACTCGAAGGTACGTAACGGTAAAGTACCTGACGCAAACACCATTTACTCAGGCCATGCTGAGATTTGAACTGTTCAGGTAATGTGGCTGCAAACTCAACCACCCGGTGATCTAACAGCGGTATACGGCCTTCCAGTGATACAGCCATAGCAGCACGATCAACTTTCACCAGGATGTCATCTGGCAAATAACTGCAAAGATCAAGAAAGGCAAGATGACTTTGACTATCAGCTTCCGGCAACCATAAATCTGTGTTGAGTAATGCTGACGGGGCCGCTTTTATATCTGCCAGCATTCTTTCCGGTTTACCATCGTGAGAAATCAGTTGGACATATTGTTGCTGCAGTCCGCTTTGTTGCAGTAAATCTGCGATGCGGTAGAACTTATCAGCCGCATCAGACCGGTTTACTCCTGACGGCAGTAATGGTGACATTAAGGCCAGAGCTCCTGCTGTTACTGCCGTGGGTATTGCAGCCAAAATCCGCCCGGCAGGTCGACGAATCCCGGCAGGGATCGCAGACAGCTGCTGATTTACCTTCTGAGCAACCTGATAACGCTCATAGCCGTTAAATAACTCATCACCGGCATCGCCGGACAACACAACTGTCACCTGTTGACGCGCTAACGCCGTGACCAGTGAAGTTGGCAACTGCGATGAATCCGCAAATGGTTCATCATACATATGCGCCATCCGCGGTACTGCAGACAATGCGTCCTGCCCGGTCATATACCATTCGGTGTGTTCTGTGCCCAGATGTGCGGCCACCTGAGCGGCGAATTGCGCTTCATTGTAGGCAGGGTCGGCAAAACCAATAGAAAAGGTTTTAACCTTGCGTGATGATTGTGCCTGCATCAGGGCAACGATAGTACTGGAGTCTACACCGCCGGATAAAAAGGCGCCGAGTGGCACGTCTGCAACCATCTGTAGGCTTACCGCATCGCGCAGTAAGGTATCCAGTGCGTCAATGCTCTGCTGCGCATCGGTACTTTGTTTTGGCTGACGATGAAAATTGCCGAGGTCCCAATACAGCTCGCTCTGACTTTGACCAGAGGCCAAATCCAGCGACCATAAAGTCGCAGGCGCCAGTTTGGCGATGCCCTGATAAATTGAATAGGGTGCCGGAATGTAGTTATGGCGAAAGTACTGCACCAGTGCCTGATGGTCCAACTGATGTAAAAATGCCGGATGTTGTTCCAGCGCCGGCAATTCTGAGCCAAACAACAAAGTATCTTGTTGCCAACCAAAATACAGCGGTTTTTCACCCATGCGGTCGCGGGCCAGATACAGCTGGTTTTGTTGTTGATCAAACAACGCAAAGGCAAACATGCCGATACAACGTTGTAAGGTGGCTTTGACTCCCCAGCTTTCAAAACAAGCCAATAAAGTTTCAGTATCGGAGTGGCCACGCCAGGAGAAATGAAAACCTTCTGCCGTCAATTCATCGCGTAAGCGCAGATGATTGTATACTTCACCGTTGTACACCAATATATAACGCCCGCTGGCTGAGGTCATCGGCTGATGTCCGGCCGCAGACAAATCAACAATCGCCAGCCGGCGATGCGCAAGACCAATACCGGATTCAGCTTGCCACCACAGGCCTGCATCATCAGGGCCCCGGTGCGCTATCTCGTCTGTCATGTTCTGCAGAATAACTTCAGCGGGCTGATTCAACTGCTGACGGGAAAAAAAACCGGCAAATCCACACAAAGGTCAGGACTCCAACAACTCTTGATAAAATTCTTCATATTGACGTCTGACCGCCTGAATAGAACAATACCGCTCTACCCGCAACCGTCCCTTTTCAGCGAATTGACGCCGCTGCTCTGCAGTCAAATCCAGTAACGTTGTCATCGCTTCGGCAAGAGCTGCAGTATTGTTGGGCTCAACGACGACAACAGTGTCAGCAACCAGACGTTTTACGTCGCCAACGTTGGTTGCGACAGCTGGCACTCCCGCAGCCATTGCTTCAGCCAAAACGTTGGGAAAACCTTCAGTACGTGAAGGCAGACAAAACAAATCAAGCCCGGCCAGACAAGCCGGTATATCTGCCCGCTCGCCCAACAACAATACACTGCCGGCAAGACCCGACTGGTCGATCAGGCCCTTCAATTGTTGATTCGCACTATCGCAATCGCGGCCAATCATAACAAATCTGCAGGCTGGATACCGAAGTAATAACTTTGCCGCTGACTGAATGAACAGATCCTGACCTTTATCCGGATGATAGCGTCCGACACAACCGATTAACACCTGCTCTTTCGACCAACCGCCCAACTGGTGCAAATCAATGTGATGTTGGGAAAGCTGATCAAAGGCAGCAAGATCAAGGCCATTGCCGATCACATGCATCCGTTTTGCACTATAGCCATAAGCGATGTGACTTTGACGGGCTGATTCAGCGACACAGAGTATTTTGCTTGGGATCACTCTGGACAGTCTGGCACACAGTTTCATCACACGATGGGTCCAGGGACGACCTATCGGCGTGTATGTCCCCCGGATCCCCCAAACGATGCGCCGGCAGCCGGCGATAGCCGCGGCAAGTCCACCCGCTAAATCGGCATGATACATCCAGGTCTGCACTACATCGGGTTTTAATTGGCGCAATAAAAAAACCAGCCGAATAAAGGCTTTTAAACCGCTAAAACTGGCGCCCATGTGCATCGCATAGACAGTCACGCCATGTTGCTGCAGCTGCAAACCTAATGGACCAACATCTTTCAGTGAAATCACAACTTGATCCTGGCCCGGATTTGCCGCGGACAATAACAAGCGCGTCAGCATAGTCTCGGCGCCACCCACGTCAAGGCAGGTAATGATATGCACTACTCTCATGTATTTAACTCAGCTGATGCAGTATGACGGGGATATAAAAAGCTCAGGAAATTCATGATGATTAATGGCACTAACACCCAGGAAAAAAGCATCACCCGATCATAATATGGGAAACCGCTGAACAGCAATCCGGCTGAATTTGCCACAAAGAAAATCTTCATCATTTCAAACATCATCTGGTTCCGGCACACGTAATAATAATAAGGGCGAATGACGATACAGAGGAATGGCACCACCGAAAGCACCAGAAACAATGGTTTAAAGCCGGTGACATAGTTGTCTTCCACCATACTGAACGCACGTACAGCACCCGCCAGATCCCCTGGCAACAGCGAGACAAAAGCCAATGGGACATTGGTCACATACAAGGCTACAGTCACACACCAGAAAAGAACCAGCAACTTCAGACTGGAGATGAATCTGTTCACCAGCAATACCGGAATATAAAACAGCATCGAAAGATGGAATAACCCAGCAACCATAACTTTAGCCGCTGACCACAGAAACAAATGTGAACGGAAAAAAAATCCGGATACAAACAGAAAGGCGAAACCAAGCCCCTGACGCAGAACAAGGGAGCTTAACGATTGATACATTGGATAGAAAAATATTGCTATAAATACAACAAAGACTAGCCATTTCACTTCACTGAGAAAATAGAAAGTCCTAATCAGCGATACATAAAACAAAAAGAAGCACGTCGTGACGAAAAGCTCGAAGTTGAACCATTTCGTGTACATGAACATTAGATAATAAAAACCAAAATCAGTATTATGCGTTACAGCGCTATACTTAATCATGTTGTTGAACTGAATTTGGTAGATACCCAGGTCACTAAGCCCTAAATCATTTAAATTCGCAGATAGTTCCAGATAAAACAGCAAGGACTGAACCAGAACAAAGATCAGCATCATCAACGACACCAGACTTACTGACAGTTGCTGAAAATTACCGCGACCATTCATCGATTAAAAAACCGCTGAACAAATTGTTGAATGCTCCAGTAGCTATAGTAACCAACCCGTAGCACCCAGCCCATACACGTCGAGAAGGTTGCAGCTCTCCAGTACTTCATCATCCGTAGATTATGTTTCACCAGATAAGGCGCCCGCTTGCGCAGTCCAGAAGGTGAACTCAGTCTATTATCGGCGACATCCTGATACTCTCTGACAATCAAATCTGAAAGGAATATCGAATCCCCTGCACTAAGCATTGCCAAATAACTAAGCCCTTCGCTTCCCCGAAGCTCAGAAGGATACGGATGTCTCAAAATAGAATCTCGTTTGACAACCGGGAGGCATTCACCTGGGGTTCCACTATTGACCATTTGCCGAATCGTAAGATGCTGTGCGGACATAGGTCGGCCAATCAACTCCGCTTTCAACTGATCCTGACAGCGAAAAAATAATACAGCAGAGTTATGCTGTTGCTGCATTAAACTGAGCATCGACGGTATTGAATCCACAACAAACCAGTCATCAGAATCCATAAAAACGATCCAGTCACCATTTGCGGCCATAGCTCCGGCATTCTTCGCAGCACTTACTCCAGCATTGTGCTGCAATTTTATTAGTTTTAACTGCCCGGAATTAATCTCATCGGCGTACTTAGATTCAATTTCATGCAAAGTACCATCACTCGATCCATCATCGACAACGACCAACTCGAAAAATGCACCTGATTGAACGAGGCTTAAACTACTCTGCAGAGACCTGTGCATGACATCTTGCCGGTTATAGACAGGAGTAACGACCGAAATTCTCTTCGGATAAGCACAGTCGTCATTCAATACTTTA
>CBFGPY010000071.1:0-8525 GCA_965650755.1 uncultured Chromatiaceae bacterium
GCGTTACATTGAAACTATCCCCAAACGCGGCTTTCGCTTTATCGCACCCGTGTCTGAAGTGATTCTGGTCGCTGATAGCGCTGACGCAGATGAAACAACCTCTCAGAACGAACTCATCGCCCAACAGCAAAGCCAAAACCAGCACCGGCATTGGTGGTTGCTCGCAGCAGTCTTTGTGAGCTGTATGGTGGCCATCACCGGTTGGCACTATTGGCAACAAAGTTTGCTCGAACAGCATGTTCCCTTTGGTCGATTTGAGCCTATCTCTAGTATGGACGGCTTGGAACTTTATCCGGATGTGTCTAAAGATGGAAGTTATCTGGTGTATGGCCATTCACCGGATTTTGAAGGCAACTCGTCATTAATCCTGCAAAATACACAAACATTGGAAAAAAAATTACTAAAAACAGTGAATGCCGGTGGTTTAAGAGGCCCGATCTTTTCCCCTGATATGACTCAGATTGTATATCAACATTTGCTTCGAGAGCATTTTTGCGAGATCCGCATTATGACTTTGAATGCCGCAACCTATGATGTTGAATCAGATAAACTTTTGACACAGTGTGGGCTGAAAAGTGTTGGTGCCCGGATGAGCTGGTCGCCTAATGGTAAATATGTAGTCTTTCCCAACTGGTTGGCCAGAACTGAAAGTATAGTTTTACAGCTTCAGCCCATAGCTGGCGGTCCGGCCGAAGAACTCACGACACCGCCGCAAACCAGCTTGGGTGACTTTGCCGCTCGATTTTCCGCCGATGGTAGTAAGATTGTATTCGTTCGCGATGTTGCGGGTGGTACCGGACAGATCTGGCTGTTAGATATGGAAACAAGGTCTAGCAAAATGTTATTTCAACCAGAACATAATTACCCGGGAAATGTCGCTTGGACCGTGGATGGCAAAGGAATTATTTATCCATCGGGGACTAATTCGTTATCTGTGTACGATTTACACACTGGAGTCTCTACATTATTCGCGAATACCGACAGTTCTCCTCATGATGTTTTAGTAAGCAAAGATAATAGGATATTTGCAAGTATCGGACGGTTCTGGCAAAGCAGTATTCGCAAAGTAAATAATCGACTGGAAAACCCAGTACAAAGCGCAGATGAAGTTGAATTTGCTAAACGTTCTGAGGGGATCGTACAGCTGAATCCCAATCCTGACGGGCCCGCAGCAGTGCTGACCAGCAGATCCGGTGGCCAGCAGGTCTGGCTTTATTATCCTGATGGCAGGCAAAAACAGATTAGTTCGTTTACCGGCCAGATGTATCCTAAGGTGCTTGAATTTTCTCCGGATGGAAAAAAGCTACTGGTGCTGGTGAACGCTATGATTTGGCTGCTTGAGGATGGTAAAGAACCTGTCGCAATTACTACTCCGGAGCAACAGAGCCGCGAGCCATCCTGGGGAGCTGATAGCCAGACTATCTATTTTAAACTTTCGCACAATGGGCGGTGGCAAATTATGCGACAGAGAATTACAGAAAAAACTGCCAGCATTTTCAGTGATCAATGGGATTTTTTTCAGGAGAGCCCAAGTGGCGATTATCAGTTGCGGCATTTACCTGGGGAGTCACATATCGAGCTGATTTATAAGGATTCGCAAGATGTGATTAAACTGCTAAATATGCCTAAGTTTGAGTTCCTTTCACCCAGAATTATTTTACGTGAGCACGGGGTCTACTTCTCTACCGCTAGCGGGCCCGACAAAGTAGAAATCTTCCGTTTTAATCTCAAAACTCTGCAAATTGAAAGTACAGGTGTTGAACAAAAGTACTTGGGGCGACGATTTGATGTTAGTTTGGACGAAAATTTTATCTATCAGGACGACGGTAAGCGTGGCGATATAGATATCGCCGAGCTGAAGTTTTAAACGCAATTTTATCAAGTTTTTATCAGAAATCCCTTAAAAAATTTGTCAGCAAAGTATTTAGAGTCGAAAGCTGTTTTTAAACACACAACCAAGCTGAGAAGGGATTTTTATGAAAAGTTTAAATGTGCTGCGTTCAACAATGCTGTGCTCGGTGTTTGTATGTTCGGTTTCTATACCGAGCTTCGCGTTCAGCGATCCTGAACCTGCCCCAGTACCAGTGGAAAATACTTCACCCTCTGAACCAACACCTGAGCCACAAAGTCCTGTTTGCGGCGACTGGCCTTATTGCGTTATTGAAAAAAGTTAATGTAAACAGCAAGCTTTACCAATAACGCCCTAACAGCTATCGCTGTTTTTCTAAAGAACTCATGTATACTCCCCGCTATCTGATGGCGGGGGTGTTGCATGCAGTTGGCGGATACCACTTTAAGTTTTGGTAGCTGGAAGTACAGTCCAGGAACTGGTACTTTGTGGCGGCTGGAACCACCTGCCGACTCTGCAGATATCAATACGCCAAACCAGCCTGATCTGGCGCCTTTGGTGTTGGAACCCCGCTTACATAAACTGCTGAACCACTTTTTAACTAAACCCGACGTGATCCATGCTAAGACCGACCTGCTGGATGCGATTTGGGGTGATGCTGAAGGTACTGATGCCGCATTGATGCGCGCTATCGGAGTCCTGCGTAAATTATTAAACGACACGACTAAACCCGCCTCTTATATCGAAACACTGCCTAAACGCGGTTATCGCTGGGTTGCGCCTATTCAGGTGCTGGCAAAACCGGCACCGGATAAAGTTGCGCTTAAGCTCAAGCCGACAGTGTTGCAGACAAAAGATGAGTCGGAACCCGAACAACTTATCCCACGTGCGCAACCTCAGACACAACAGCAGAGCCGGCGTGAACAACAGCGGCGGCTCAAACTACTGTCAGCATTTTTTCTTTGTGCCGTGGTGGCTTTAGTGATTAGTTTGCTGCTGTTTTTCGGTAAAAACAGCTTTGTGCCAGCTTTTACCCAACAAGTCACGGTCAGTGCGATGGCTGGTCAGGAACAAAGGCCGATATTGAGCCTTGATGGCCAAACTCTTTATTACCAGCAACGGACCAGTAATCAGCGCTGGCGCTGGATTGCCCATCACCTCAACAGTCATCGTAAACAACTACAGCTGCAGCAGTTTGATGCCATAGGTGCGGGGCAATGGCTGGGTCATGACTTTGTGTTTCAGGCGGTTAACGGCAAGCGTTGTAGTATTTTCCGGATGGAGGTGCATCAGCTGGAACAGCAGCTTACTTCCTGGTTGCCATGTCAGCAGCTTATCGCACAGGGATTGGCCGCAGATGGTAAAGAACTGGTGTGGCTGGACCAGCATCCAGGTTCCGGGGCCACACAGTTGTGGCGTTTTAACGGCCAGAAAGCTGAATTGCAGCAAAGCTTTGCTGAGTCCTATCAACGCCCGGTTGCAGCGCTGTTAAGTCAGCGCCAGGTCTGGGTGTTACTGCAACAGGATGATTTTAATACCAGTTTGTTCCGCTACGACCTGGTTACTGCCGCATTACACAAAGCGGCTGATTTCCCATATGCCTTTCATACCATGTCGGGATGGGATGACAAGAAACTGCTGCTATCAGGGCCTTCGGGGTCATTTATTTTTGAGCCGGCGCAATCTCAGCTCATTGCCCTGCAGCTGGCCAGTGGGGCTTACACCGATCAGCACCGGGTGGGCGAGCGATTATTGGCCACGCAAATCCCGCACGATCTGGCTGACCTTCTGCCCCTGCAGGCCAATGGTTCCGGACGTAGTTCCACTTTGCTGTCCGCGTCGCCCTGGCTGAGCAGTAACAAAACGGATCAATTATTAAGCTGGAATGCTGCGCAGGCAGCGTTAGTATCTGAGCGTTCCGGTTTGCCGCAAATTTGGTGGTTTGACGGCAATAAAGTCAGCCAGCTGACCCGCTTTACCCAATGGCGGCAAATCACTCAATTGCTTTGGGCTGGCGCCGAACTGTATGCAGTGATAGATCAACAGTTACATCAGGTGTCGTTGCAGGACGGTAGTTTAACGGCCGTGTTGTTCCAGGACCGTCAGCTCCGGCATTTTGCTTATTGCCATGGCGGCTGGTTCTGGGCTGAGTTTAATCATCAGCAATGGCAGTTAAAAACCATGAACCAGGATATGCATCCGATTGAACTGCGGGCTGATATCGTCGACCTGCGCTGTGCACCTGAAGGCAGTTTATTGCTACAACAACAGGATGGCGCATTGGTCCGGTTCTGGCCTGAGCAGGAACGGATTACGACCTGGCCCTGGTCACTAAACTGGCGGCGGCTGAGTGGTAATAGCTGGGCGACCACCAGTAAAGGCCTGTATTGGCTGGACGAACAAGGTCAATTGTGGCTGAGTGACTGGGAGCAGCAGCAACGGCAATTGCTTCGGCCACCTGGTTTGTTACAGATCACAGGTCTGTATGGTCAGCTGGAACAGGAGCAGTTGTTTTTACAATTGGCGCGGGAGCCTGAAACTGATGTGGTCTGGTTACAACCACAACAGTTTCAGTAAGTGGGATTATTCAGGAAATCAGAGCGCGGCAAAACTGCGGCGTGCTGCCGCAATAGTCCGCTCTAAATCTTCATCTGAATGTGCCAACGACAGGAAGCCGGCTTCGTAAGCAGAAGGTGCCAAATATACCCCTTCATTGAGCATCAGGTGGAAAAAGCGCTTAAATGCGTCAATGTTGCACTGTGTCGCCTGCTGATAACTGCTGACTTCGGCCTGTTCCGTAAAGAAAATGCCGAACATACCACCAACCTGATTGGTTGATAATGCGACACCAGCTTCGGCCGCTGCCTGTTTCAGCCCTTGCAGTAACTTGGCTGTTTTCGCTGTCAGCGCCTCATAAACTCCCGGCTGGCTAATCGCATTTAATGCCGCTAAACCCGCCGCCATCGCAATAGGGTTCCCTGACAAAGTACCGGCCTGATACACCGGCCCCAGCGGTGCAATGTGCTGCATGATGGCTTTTTTACCGCCAAAAGCACCGACCGGCATACCACCGCCGATGATTTTGCCCAGCGTGGTCAAATCCGGTTGGATGCCATAATAGGCCTGAGCGCCACCCAAGGCGACACGGAAGCCGGTCATGACTTCATCAAAAATCAACACACTGCCATATTGGTCACATAAATCGCGTAGCCCTTGCAAAAAGCCTGGCTGAGGCGGAATGCAGTTCATGTTGCCCGCGACAGGTTCGACGATAATGCACGCAATATCATTACCATGTTCTGCAAAAAGCGCAGCAAGTTGCGGCAGGTTATTAAACTCTGAAGTCAGGGTATATTTGGCAAAATCTGCCGGTACACCAGGAGAATTCGGTACACCAAGGGTTAAAGCGCCTGAGCCGGCTTTTACCAGCAATGAATCGGCATGGCCATGGTAGCAACCTTCGAACTTCACAATAGTGTTGCGGCCGGTATAGCCGCGCGCCAGGCGGATGGCACTCATCGTCGCTTCGGTACCAGAGCTGACCATCCGTACCATTTCCATCGATGGCACCAGCCGGCTGACCAGCTCGGCCATGTCGATTTCTGCCGGGCAAGGTGCGCCGAAGCTCAGGCCTTTTTCAGCCGCTTTAATGACCGCTTCCCGGATCGCCGGATGGTTGTGTCCCAGTAACATCGGCCCCCAGGAACCGACGTAATCAATATATTGATTACCGTCCACATCATAGATATAAGCGCCATCGGCGCGGTCAATAAACACCGGCGTGCCGCCAACACTTTTAAAGGCCCGCACCGGCGAATTGACGCCTCCTGGGATAGTTTGCTGGGCACGTTCAAACAGTTGTTCAGATAAAGTCATCACAGAAATCCAATTCGGTTATTTATGTTTCGCGCTGTACCAAGGCACTTCGCATTCGTATTTGTGGATGAGGTCTTCCACACCGAGTGTCAGGGCAAACAGGGCCATGCGAACTAACACACCATTGTCAGCCTGGCGGAAAATCGCCAGGTTTGGGTTCATATTCAGGTCGTTGTCCAGCTCATTGGCTTCAAGCCGGGAATCCCGCGGCAGCGGATGCATAATCACAGTGTTGGATTTACAGTGTTTGGTGTAAATCTCTTGATTGAGCCGGAACTTACCGCGGTATTTATTGGCCTCTTCCTGCGACGGAAAACGTTCTTCCTGGATGCGGGTCTGGTAGACGATATCGGCATCGATATTACCGGCCAGCTGGTCGGTGATCCGCACTTTATGACCGGCGTTTTCAATGGCGCCGACGATTTCGTCCGGCATTGCGAGCTCGTTTGGCGCGATCAGCGTGAACTGAATATTTTTATACAGGCACAACAGTTTTGACAGTGAATGCACAGTCCGGCCGAACTTTAAATCGCCGATCATGGCGATGTGCATACCTTCGACACTTTGCTGTGAGGCCGCCAGTTCGCGTTCAATAGTAAATAAATCCAGCAGGGCCTGCGTCGGGTGTTCGTTGGCGCCATCGCCACCGTTTAATACCGGTACCCGGCTGCCTTCAGCAAATTCGGCAACACTACCAGCCTGTGGGTGACGCATGGCAATCACATCGCTGTAACTGCTGATCATCCGCGCTGTATCGTATAAAGATTCGCCTTTGGACAGGGCTGATGACTGGATGCCGGTGGTTTCACGCACTTCGCCGCCCAGCAAGTTAAAAGCACAACCGAAACTGACCCGGGTTCTGGTGCTGGGTTCAAAAAACAGGTTACCCAAAATCGCACCATCAAGCACGCGGGTGCGTTTTTGCCGCAGGGCATAAGGTTCCATCGAACGGGCAATGCGGAAAACGTGCGAAATACTGTCGCGGTCAAATTGCTTGACCGACAGAATATGTTGACCTTTGAAGTTCATGCTTGGGGCCTATAACTTGAAGTGGCAGACAGCGGTCCGGCCTAAGCTGGTTAACACCGGCCCGCAAACTGGCCGCCATTATAATCAAAGCGGCCGGACAAACCTATAGCTGAGGCTGTTTAATACCGGCAACAACGCAGGACTAAAACGGTTTTACCACCGCCAGTAGCACCACCGCGAACAACACCAGCACCGGTGCTTCATTAAAAAAGCGATAGAACCGAGCACTACGTTGATTTCGATTGTGTTTAAAATCAGCCAGCAGCTTAAAACAATAGCCGTGGTAGGCGTAAAGCAGCGCAACCAGTAACAGTTTGGCATGTAACCAGTGGCTGGCGGCAAACCAGGCACTGCCATAGCTGTGAATTAACAGCAGACCAAAAACTGCCGTCAATACGGCAAATGGTGTGACAAAATACAGCAGCCGGCGTTCCATTACTTTGAATTGTGCGTCCACTTCTGCTGACTGAGTTTGGGCATGATAAACAAACAGCCGCGGCAGATAAAAAATGCCAGCGAACCAGGCCACCATAAAGGCGATATGCAGGGCTTTATAGATCAGTAACCAGCTCATGGAAGTTCCTGTTGTTGATGATTCAATAGTCTCTCCGCTGTGCTATTGCAGCTTACAGCAGATTATTTTGTCTGAGTAACAAGGCCCGTACCTGTTGCCAGCTGACCAGGCCCAATGGTTGATCGGGCTGTTCATCGTCATATACCAATACAGCACCCTCGCGCGCGTCACCGATTTCGGCAAAGACTTCCGCCATAGTTGCCTGATGACTGACAGCGCCAACCGGTACAAAACGCAGGGCACTGTCACCGGTAATCGACAGGCTGACATCATAAGCGGCCAGTTCAAACTGATGATCAACGGCATACTGGCGGCGCACCAGCACTTGCTGCTCCGGTGCTGCGCTATCCAGTGCCTGGATCACCTGAGCGTCGCTTGGATTATCCAACAGTTGGTAATTCTGTTGCAGCATTGCCAGCACACCGACCTTTTGCAACACATCGTCTGCCGGCGCCAGCTTATAAGGCAGCTGCAGAAAATCCAGCTGTTGCAGGAAGATAGATTTGGTATGAAAGAACTGCACGGCTGTGACATAAGAGGCGGTGATCACCAGAATAGAAGGCACCACTAACTGCGGATTGGACGCCAGTTCCATCACGGCCACCAGTGCCGCGAGTGGTGCGTGTAATGTCGCGGCCATCATGCCGGCCATACCAAGCAGCGCATAAGTGCCGACGGCACTGTGGTCGCCACTGAATAACGATGGTACAAAAGCCAGAATTGTACCCATCACAATGCCAATACCAAATACCGGGCCGACAATACCGCCGGGAATGCCGAGGCCAAGCGCTATCACTGTCAACAAAATCTTGCCGGCAAAAATTGCGAATAACAGCAGCAACTCATTCGGTGCTGACACTGCATAGTGAATAGCGCCGGTTTCAGCGCCCAGCGCCTGTGGAATTAAACTGCCAACAGCTGCGGTTAACAGCGCGGCCAGTAGTAACCGCAGCGCCAGGTGCCAGCGCTGGAATGTACGCATCGTCAGCATCAGGCTTTGGTTAAAAAACGTCGCGACCACGCCCATCGCAACACCGGCGAGCAGTAAATAGGGGAGATGCCAGTTGCTCAACGTAACCATAGTCAGTGTATGCAAGTCATTACCAGTGCCGAAAAATGCCTGCGTGACCAAAGCACCCATAGTCGATGCGAGCATGATGGGGACAAAAACATGGATGCGGTATTCGCGCAGCACCA
>CBFGPY010000072.1:0-8449 GCA_965650755.1 uncultured Chromatiaceae bacterium
GTGCGCATCGAAACACCCGGGCTGTTTCCCGGATAATTCAGGCCATAGGATAAGGTTTTTTTGCCCGCCGTGGGCGCTGTGGCGCAGGATTGCAGTAGCCACAACAAACCAAGGCACCACCATTTTTGTACTTGCATCTGCCTGGATTTTGCGAAAACAACTTGCGGGCTAAGCTAACGGGGTTTGGTTGTATTAGCAACAAAATACCAACATTAGTTTTAATAAAAGGAACTGTTTCTGCGAGCAGGTCTTTAAGTTTGCATCTGGCGGCAAAAAAAGGGGGCCCGCAGGCCCCCAAACATCGCACTCAAAAACCGGGAGGAAATTGAGTTGCAGGACAGGGTCAGAAGCGGCTGCGCCAGCCGAGTGTCCAGCGCTTCTCGTAGACGTTTTGATAGATGACGTGGTCGCGCCACTGGGCGTAGTTGTTTTCGAACTCGCCGGTCAGGTTACTGACCTGCAGATAAACACTGCTGTGTTCAAACAGATCGTAGCTGGCCGAAGCGTCGACATAGACAGTGGACTGGGTCCAGATTGGCACTACGCCTTTCCCCAGTGGGATGGCTAAAGAATCCAGCCGGTCGCTGCGGTAGTTGGCGGCGACACGCAGCTGCAGGCCGTCTTTTTCATACCAAAGCACCGCATTGCCGGAATTTTCTGAGTTGTCTTGGATCGGCAGCGTATTGCCATACACGTCTTTGTTGGCGCTGTCGGACGGTGCATAGGTGTAGTTCAGCGTGGTGCCTAAACCGCTCCAGATGCCCGGCAGGAAATCGAAGCTTTGTTGCCAGGTCACTTCGACGCCTTTAACCGTGCCGCCTTTGCCGTTAATTTCGGTGTCGACCGGCACTTCACGCCGCACCACGCCGTCGATATCCGGCAGGCCTTTCATCACCTGGCCTTTTTCGATAAAGGAGTCGATGTTCATCCGGAACAGGCCAACGCTGAGCAGACTGGCGCTGTCGTAATACCACTCGAGGCCGAGGTTATAGTTGGTGGAGCGCCACGGCTCCAGCAAAGGGTTGCCGTTCTGACGGCCGCTGACCGCAACTAACAAATCCGGTGATACACCATATTCTTTGGCGAGTACATCACCGGCGCGGGTGCGGCCAACCGACACGCCGCCGGCCAGCTTGGCAAAATCAAGATTGGTCAGGGTTTTGCCGTAGGCGGCGCGTAAAATCAGCTCATCGCTTAAGTCCAGACGGAAGTTGGCCGACGGCAATACAGTGTCGTCGTCGCGGTCGATTTGCTCTTCACCGGCTTTAATGGCCGCGGTACACAGCGAACAAGGCCGCGCGCTGCCGACCAGATTCTGCAGAATTTCTAAATCGGTTTTGATGTACTGCGCGCCGAGATTGGCCTGATACGGCAGGCTGGCAATTTCCCCGTCTAAATCCAGTTTCAGATAAGCGCTGTGGTCCTGTTGCGTCACGCCGTAGCTTTTTGCCGGATCGGACAGCTTTTTATTGCCCGGATACAGCTGGTTTTGCGACTCAAAGGGGTTATCCAATGCTTTGGGGTTAATCAAATAAAAGCTGTCTTTACTTGCCGGGCCAAAGCCGTTGACCTGATGCACCCAGCCGGCCGGCAGCTCATCAAAATACCAGGCGCGGCCTAAGGTTAAATCTCCAAGCGCGACGTTCGCCACGCCGTCACCGTTGGTGTCCCCCAACGATGCGCCGGAGTCTTTCCACATCACGTCTGCAGACAAGTTGCCGGTTTTAAACGGTGCGACCAGGATAAATGTGTCGCGCTCAACATCACGTTTAGCGGTGCGCAGGCCAAAGGACACCGACTGAATATCACCCAGTTCAAAGGCATATTTGCCGTCAGCGCGCAGCACGTCGAGCGTGGCTTCTTCGTGGAAGTTATTTTCAGAGTAGGTCGAGACTAAATTGGTGCGTTTGATGTCCTGGGCAAAGCCTTGCGGGTAACTCAGGCTGATATATTTACCACCGCGGCTGAACTGGACCGGAATATCAGCCGGGCCATAACCGCGTGGGTTGACGGGCTCGACGCCGTTGCCGACGTTACGCATCAGGCCATGTTGCGCGCCGCTGGTGACATAAGCATGCGCGACGTTTTCGGTATGATCACGGCTGGCGTCGCCGCGTAAATAGCGCACCGAACCGGAAAAGTTGTCTTTGTTATCAAAGTCGAGCTGCAGATTGATATTGGTCGATTCGCGATCGTTGGTCAGGCTTTCGGAATAAGCACTGACACGGCGCACCTGGTACAACGCTTCGCTGACAGTGTAAATTTTGCCGCCCAATGGGCCGTCGGCACGGGGGATAAATTTATCGGAATAAGCCCAGTTATTGCCACGCGCACTGTCAACCATCAGGCCTTGTTTGCGGTCGGCGTCGTCCATTTGCGTATGGAAAATATCGGCGGTCAGCGTCAGGGTGTCGCTCAATACATATTGCACTGAGGCATTGGCGCCTAGACGGTCGCGTTCGGTGGTGCGGTCCATCACGCCGTAATAGCGCTGGGTGAAAAAAGTGTCGTTGTTGTCTTTGTCGCCGTTAAAGTCGCGTTTGTCTTTTTCGTTTTCGCCGACCACTTCCATCGCGTTCAGGATGGCGCCGTTTAGGTAGTTGGCGAGGTTGTTCTGGTCATAAGACAGCGTCATCACGGCAGCAAATTTTTCGTCGTCGGATTTATAACCGCCAAATAACGACACTTTGCCGTCGTTTTCTTTCGATAAGCTGCCGCGGGTCAACTCTGTGTTAAAGGCAAAAGTGCTGCCCGGTTTTAAATCCAAAGGCCGCCAGGTTTTTAAATCCAGCGTGCCGGAAATGCCGCCGGATAACACATTGGCCATCGGCGATTTCAGTACGTCGATGCCGGCGATCAGCGCCGACGGAATATCAGTAAAATCCGGCTGGACTGTGGTCAAAGACCCTGCTGATAAAAACTGTTCGCCGTTTAACAGTGTGGTGACCTGCGGCATGCCACGCACGTTGACCGTCGAGCCTTCGCCGGCCGAGCGGCGGATTTGTACACCCGGAATGCGCTGCAAAGTGTCGGTGATAGTCACATCCGGCAGCTTGCCTAAATCTTCGGCGGTGATGGTGTCGACCACCTGCTCACTGAATCTTTTGTTATTCAGGTTTTGTTTGTTACTGGCGGCGATACCACGAATTTCAATGTCCTGCTCCGCGGTTTTGCCAGGCGCTTTTTGTTCGGTAGATTGTGCCTGCGCCGGCGCGCTCAGCAGCACTGCAACCGACATGGCCAGCAGACTGATGCGAAAATGTGGGCGAGATTGTAGATCTGACATGTTGTTCCTCTGTATTCACTGTTGTTTTCACCTTGTTGGCTGGCAGGTCGCGATAGCTTGTGCAGCAAGGTTAAAACCTGCTGTTGCGCTCGTCGCCCGCCGTTTTTGAGTGCGGTGAAATCCTTCCTTGTTAGTTTTGCGTGTTATTAACTAACTTTTATAATTATGCTTGCTTGTTATGTTTTAACACGATATTTTAAGCCAACACAACGATTATTTTTGCAGCAGGCTGAACCGGCTTTGTTGCAGGAAAAAAAGGAACACAACCTTGACCAACAGAAGGCTTGCCGCAGCTGAGCAAGGGCAGGAATTGCCTTTAACCGGAAAAGGCCTGGGCGATTGGCAGCAATTGGCGACATCAGGCTGGTCTTTATTCGATGGCGATATTTGTTTACCGGTCGCCACGCTGAACTGGCAGGTGCTGCAACGCAATCTGACCTGGATGGCGACTTTTGCCAGTCAGCAGCAGGCGCTGCTGGCACCACATGGCAAAACTGCGATGACACCGGCGTTATTTCAGGCACAGCAACAAGCCGGCGCCTGGGGCTGTACTGTGGCGACTGTGCCGCAGCTGCAGGTGGCCGTTGCTGCCGGCATCCGTCGGGTGCTATTGGCCAATCCATTAGTTGGCCGCGCTGAACAACGTCAGGTCGCACAGTTGCTGCAGCAAGGGCTGGAGTTTTATTGCCTGGTAGATGACGCTTCGCAGCTGCCGGCGTTACAGCAGGTAATGGCTGAGGCCGGCGTCACTTTGCAGCTATTGCTGGAACTGGGTGTGCCGGGCGGGCGCTGTGGGGTGCGGGATGCGGCTGCTGCAGGGGAGTTAGCCCGGCAAATTGGCCAGTATTCCGCGCTGAAACTTTGTGGTGTGGAATTTTACGAAGGCGTGGTCAAAGGCGGTGAGTCTGCAATCAGGCAATTTATCCGCGACGGTTATGCTACGGCGTCCGATCTGCAGCAGGCTGGATTGATTCAGGCCAATAGCGCTGGCCAGCGCCTGGTCAGCGGCGCCGGTTCTGCTTACTACGATTTGGTCGCCGACGAATTTCAGCACAGCGGCTTGAGCCAGCAAGGCTTTGCACTGGTGCTGCGCCCCGGCTGTTATGCCCTGCACGACAGCGGTATTTATCAGCAGGCGCAGCAACAGGTGTTGGCGCGCAGTCCGCAGGCTTGTTTGATCCCCGGTGCTCTGGAAGATGCCTTATTAGTGTGGGCTTATGTGCTGTCGCGGCCAGAGCCGGACCTGGTGGTGGTTGGCCTTGGCAAACGCGATGCGGCTTTTGATGCCGGCTTGCCGCAGCCGGTGTTGTGCTATCAGGCCGGCATGCCTGCACCGGCGTCATTTGCGGCTGAACCGTTAAAAATCATGGATCAACATTTGTTACTGCGGGTAGCGGCCACAACAACTTTAGCTGTTGGTGATATGCTGGCTTTTCGCACGTCTCACCCTTGCCTGACGCTGGATAAATGGCGGCAGCTGGCGGTGCTGGACGACGATTACCGGGTGCGCCGTGTGCTGGCGACCCAGTTCTGAATAACTGCCTGGCCTTGGGCCTTAAGGACATCTGTCTGTGGATATAGTGACAAGAATTCATGAATGTCTGGCGCATTTGCGCCCGTCTGAGCAAAAAGTAGCGCGGTTTATTCTCAATGACCTGAACTACGCCGCCAATGCGCCTATTAATGAACTGGCCGATCAGGCCGGCGTCAGCCATGCCAGTATCACGCGGCTGGCGCGCGCACTGCAGTGTACTAATGTGCGCGAACTGAAATTACGGCTGGCGCAATCGGCCGCCGTTGGTGAGCGCTTTATCACAGAGCAACAGGTCGAGCAAAAAGACATTCCGGCGATTTACAGCGCCATTGTCGAGATTTTGCAGCTCAATACCGGCTTGATTCGTCAGGAAGCGATTGAAGCGGCGTCGCAGCTGATGATCAGTGCGCCTAAGGTGCTGATTTTTGGCGTCGGCGGTGGCAGTTCAGTGCTGGCGCAGGAAGCGCACAACCGGCTGTTCCGGCTGTGTGTGCAAAGCAATGCGTATTCCGACCCGCTGCTGATGCGGATGACCGCCGCCAGTGTCGACAAAGGCGATGTAGTGCTTTGTCTGTCGCTGAGTGGTTTTAGCCCGGATGTCGAAGCTGCAGTGCAAATTGCCAAAGATTATGGCAGCCAGGTCGTGGCGATTTGCCCGGACAGCCGGCTGTCAGCACTGGCCGATGTGCACTTGCCGATCCTGACGCAAGAGTCTGATTTTATTTATAAACCCAGCGCGTCGCGCTATGTGATGCTGGCGGCCATCGACATTCTGGTCAGCCAAATTGCCGTACTGAATCAGCGCAAATCACGCGAGAAATTGCGGCGCATCAAACACGAACTGGATGAACACCGCAAAGGGCCGGAGCGCCTGCCGCTGGGAGATTAATATTGGGAAACCCGAGTTGTGCCGAGGTGTTGCAGTGCGACCTGCTGATCCGCAACGCCTGGTTACTGGATGGCAGTGGCCGCCCTGGCTGGAAGGGCGATCTGGCGGTGCTGGCTGGCAAAATTGCCGCCATCGGAGACTTGTCAGCCGATGCGGTGGTGGCGACGCAGCAGCTGGACGCGCAAGGCCTGGTGTTAGCGCCGGGGTTTATTGATGTGCATACCCATGACGATTTGGAAGTGCTGCGTCAGCCGCAGATGCTGGCGAAGTTAAGCCAGGGCGTGACCACTGTTATTACCGGCAACTGTGGCATTAGCGCCGCGCCGGTTTCGCTTCGCGCTGAAGTGCCGGACCCGATGAATTTGCTCGGGCAAAGCCGCGACTTTTGTTATCCGCTGTTTGCCGATTATGCCGCGGCAGTGGATGCGGTCAAACCTGCGGTGAATGTGGCGGCGCTGGTAGGGCATACGGCACTCAGAGCCAGCTTTATGGACCGGCTTGACCGGGCCGCAACACCAGGCGAAATCAGTCAGATGCGCCAGGCGTTGGAGCAGGCGTTATCTCAGGGCGCTTTGGGCTTAAGTTCGGGCCTGGCTTATCACAATGCTGCGAAAGCGCCATCCGAAGAATTATTGGCGCTGGCCGCACCGCTCGCGTCAGCCGGCGCTATTTACACCACGCATTTACGCACTGAATTTGATGGCATCCTCGATGCCTTGACTGAAGCGGCGGATTTGGGCCTTCTGCTCAATGTGCCGGTGGTGGTGTCGCATTTAAAGTGTGCCGGCGTGCTGAACTGGGGCCGCTCGGCCGAGATCCTCGATTTTTTTGCCAAAAGGCGTAAACAGCAGCAATTCAGCTGTGACTGTTATCCGTATTCGGCCAGTTCCAGCACGCTGGACCTGGCACAAGTCACCAGCGATTTTGACATTATGATCACCTGGTCAGAACCGGAGCCGGTCAGTGCGGGACGTTTGCTGGCGGACATCGCTGCTGACTGGCAGTGCAGTTTGGCTGATGCAGCGGCGCGGCTGATGCCGGCCGGCGCTGTGTATCACGGCATGTTTGAGCCCGATGTGCAGCAGTTTCTAAAGGCTCCCTACAGCATGATTGGCTCGGACGGCCTGCCTTGTGACCCGTTGCCACATCCACGGCTGTGGGGAGCCTTTCCGCGCGTATTGGGCCATTATTGCCGCGACTTACAGCTGTTTGCGCTGGCCGAAGCTATCCACAAAATGACCGGTTTGTCGGCAGAGAATTTTAATCTTGCTGGCCGTGGTTTGCTGCGTGAAGGTTATCAGGCCGACCTGGTGTTATTTGACCCGCGGCAAATCCGCGACACCGCCACTTTTACCACACCAGTCGCCACCGCTACCGGCATCCACGCGGTGTGGGTCAATGGTGTGCTCAGTTATCAGCATGGCGTGGCCAGTGGTGCCCGCGCCGGCCGTTTTTTAGCCCGTCACATAACCGAATAAAACAAGGAGACAGACCCATGATCCGCAGATTTGGCGCCGAAGGCGGCACCGGTACCGGTGGCCAGTTTTTACCATTTTCCCGCGCAGTTGAAGCGGGTGGCTGGTTGTATGTATCCGGTCAGACGCCGATGAAAGATGGCGAAGTGGTCGAAGGGGGCATCGTCGAACAGTCACGCCTGGCGATTCAGAACTGCCTCGACATCATGCAGGAAGCTGGTTACGGCCTCGAGCATGTGGTGCATGTCACTGTGGTGCTGACTGACCCGCGCTATTTCGGTTCTTTTAACAAAGTGTTCCGTGAAGTCTTTGGTGCCCATCCGCCGGCGCGGATCTGTGCGGTGGCCGATTTGGTGGTGGACTGCAAAGTTGAAGTCGACGTCACCTGCTACAAAGGCAGCTAAGCGCGCGACAACATAAGTCTGCCAAACAGCGAGGCGACCGCAGAGTCGCCAGTCTGAGTGGTTGAACATCAGCGCGACAGTGCAACGGGGAAAAAACATTTCATGCAACAAGCCATACAACAATCGATACAACAAACCGAACAGCAAGGGCTGTTTCTGGCCGGTTTTGCGCTGTATTTACTGGCGATGATCGCACTGGGCTGGTGGGTGTCACGCCGGTCCAAAGGCGCTGGTGCGCAAAGCGGCGAAGACTTTTTACTCGGTGGCCGCGCGCTGCCGTTCTGGCTGATGCTGGGCACTACAGTGGCGACTATGGTTGGCACCGGCTCGTCAATGGGGGCGGTCGGTTATGCCTATCAGCATGGTTGGGGCGGGGTGTTGTATGGCCTTGGCGGTGGTATTGGTATTTTGCTGCTGGCCTGGTGGTTTGCACCGTTGCGGCGTTTTAATTTTCTGACTATGGCCGAAGAGCTGAGTTATTACACCGGTGCCGACAAGCTGGTGCGCCATGTGGTCGGCGTGCTGATTTTTATCGCCTGTATCGGTTGGCTTGGCGCGCATATTCTCGGTGGCAGTATGTATCTGGCCTGGCTCACCGGCCTGAGCTTAACCGAGAGTAAGTTATTGATTGCTGCCGGCTTTGCCATTTATGTGGTGATTGGTGGTTACACCGCTGTGGTCTGGACGGATGCGGTGCAGGCGATCATTTTGTTTGTTGGTTTTATCCTGATGGCGGCTTTTGTGCTGGCGGCTGTGGGCGGGGTTGATGCTATTCAAACGCAGGCCAATACGTTGGCGGCGGCGCAAACTGCCGGCACAGCCTGGCTGCCCGGTTTGTCGCTGGCGGTCGCGGTGGCGGTT
>CBFGPY010000073.1:0-8445 GCA_965650755.1 uncultured Chromatiaceae bacterium
ACCCTTACTTAAGCCTCGACCTGCCGTTACAAAGTGTTACCGCCATAGACCGCGCGCTGCAATTATTGCAGGCCCCGGCCAGTCGGTCGGCGTCTGCCAATGACGTACAAACTACGCTGCGCCGGTTTCGCCAGCAATTTAACCAGCCAGGCCTGGCGGCAGCCGTGGTACGTCAGGGCAAAGTGGCAGCCACATTTGCCGAAGGTGTGGCCGATGTTGCCACCAGCACGGCTATGACGGCCGATACACCAATCCTGGTGGCTTCAGTCAGTAAAACCCTGCTGGGGACCGCTATCGGGAAATTAAACATCGCCGTTAACAATCCATTACCTGAATTACCCTTTATGCCGCAACGACCGGATGGTCAGAGTTTGCAGCCAAGCTGGCAGCAACTGGCTCAGCATCAATCGGGGATCATCGATCAGGACAACATCTTGTTTTGCTCCATCTACAGTACGGCAGACGGTGCTTCGTTACTTAACCAATTGCGCGGCATTGAGCAGTGCGGCACACCGGAGCCTTCGCATCAGCGTTTTCTGGCCGGTTATCTGCAACCGGGCGGCGCCTGGTATCAGCCACAAAACTTCGCTGCGGCCGGCGTTGAGAATTACAGCAATGTCGGCGCCGAACTGGCCAGTCTGGCGTTGGAACAACTGACGGCCGAACCTTTTGCCCAGTGGTCAGCACGCGAAATTCTGGCACCGCTGCAGCTGCACAATACCTTTTGGCCACAACAGGATTTCCACAATGCGGCGACTTTGTACCTGCCGACATCAGAAGGGGAACTGATGCCGCTGCCACGTTATGCTTCATCCGATTATTACGCCGGCATGTTGCACAGCTCAGCGCGGGACCTCGCCACTTATCTGGCCGCCATCGCCAGCGAATCACCGGCGCAGGCGTTGCCAGGCCTGAGCCAGAGCCGCCGCAAACAGCTGCTTGGCTGGGACCAGCCTTTTACACCGGGCCATGATTTCCCCGGTTGGTTCTGGCAGCGCAGTGGTGATTATGTCGGTCACAATGGTTTGTTTGTCGGTGCCAGCAGCATGATGTATTACAACAAAGCGACTGAAACCGGCTTTGTCTTGCTGCTCAACGGTGACGGTCAATATTGGCTGGCGCCGGATGAAACCAAATCGCAGGCCTGGCAGCAGGGCATGTTACAGATAGCAGCGCAGCTGTACCGGCACGGCTTACGTTTATAAGCGCGCAACAGCCCTGCCTTTGGCGGGGCTTTTTGTGTATTAATTAAGCTAACGCATTGAATTTAATCGACTGTTTCTGATTTAGAACTGCTTTTTTATTACAATATTTTTTCCTTTGTATGACGATGCGGACGCAACTCAAATGTGGCAGTTCTTACGACAATTTACCATCGCGCAGCGGCTGGCTGGCATGGGCCTGGCCATGGCACTGGCCATGACGCTGTTATTGCTGACCATGCTGCAGCAAAACCACGATTTGAAACAGCTGGAACAGGCCGACAAACTGGTCGAAATGCTGAAAACCGATGTGCTGATGCTACGCCGCCATGAAAAAGATTTTTTACTGCGGCTGGACCTGAAACATCAGCAATTACATCAGGATAGCTTCCAGCGTATCGGCGAACACAGTAAAGCGCTGCGGGCGATTCTGACCGATTATCAGCTGCAAACTGCCGCACTTGACACCTTCGAACAACAAGCCGGCGCTTATCAGCAAAGTTTTGCGGCCCTGGTACAAAAACGCCGTGACATTGGCCTGCATGACAAAGATGGCCTGACCGGCGCGATGCGTGCCGCCGCCCATCAGATTGAAAACAGTCTGGCGGACAGCCAAAACCCACAGCAAACCATTTTGCTGCTGCAACTGCGCCGGTATGAAAAAGATTTCCGTTTAAACCGCGACCTGAAGTACCGCGCTCATTTTGAGAAAATAGCCACTGCGCTGCAGCCATTGTTAAATACTCCCCAACAGCAGACGCTGGCCAGTTACCAGCAAAGTTTTCTGGCGCTGACCGACGCGGAAGTCGACGCCGGTCTGACCGCCACGGAAGGCCTGCAAGGCCAGCTGCGCAAACAAATCCAGAGTACAGAAGCGGATTTACAGCAGCTGACCGACCACACCAGCGCGGCTATTGCTGAAGAACTGAACGACAGCTGGAACTTCGCGATTGCAGTCTTTGTGCTGACCTTGCTGGTGCTCGGCACTTTGATTGTGGCGTTAAGCCGTTCAGTGATCCAGCCGGTGCGTGCTGTGCAGCAAACCATTGCAGCGGTGCGCACGCAGCGCGATTTCCGTTTGCGTCTGACCGTACTTGGCCGCGATGAAATGTCGTTATTAGGCGAGGACTTTAACGCCATGCTGGCTGAAGTGCAGCAACTGATCCAATCGGTCAATGGCGCTCTGAGTATGCTGGATCAGGCCGCCACCGGGCTTAGTACAGCCACTGAGCAAACCCGGTTGGGTATGGCGCAGCAACAGTCGGAAACTGATCTGGTTGCCACTGCCGTCACCGAAATGGGCGCCACTATTCAGGAAATCGCCGCCAACACTGAAATGGCAGCCAGCAAAGCTGAAGCAACCAATCAGCACGCGCTGCGTGGCCAGCAACAAGTGCAGGAGAGCGCCAGCGGCATCCGCCAGTTATCGGCCGGCCTGCAACAGGCAACTGCGACCGTGCATAGCCTGGCACAGGACAGCCAGACCATAGGTTCAGTGCTGGAAGTGATCCGCAGCCTGGCCGACCAGACTAATTTACTGGCACTCAATGCTGCCATTGAAGCTGCCCGCGCCGGTGAACAAGGCCGCGGTTTCGCTGTGGTCGCTGATGAAGTGCGGATGCTGGCGATGAAAACCCAGCAATCCACCAAACAAATTGAAGGCATTATTCAGGGTCTGCAACAACGCACCGGCGAAATAGTGCAGCAAATCAGTGTCTGCCGCGATCAGGGCGCCCACAGCGCCGAACAGGCCGAATTAACTATGCAATTGCTCGGCAGTATGACGCAGGATATTGGCAACGTGCTGGATATGACTACCACTATCGCCGCCGCCATTGAGGAACAAAGTCTGGTGGCGGCCGAAGTGAATCAGAACGTGGTACGCATCCGCGATCTGGCGCTGGAAACGCTTGATACCAGCCGTTACAACGCGGAGATCAGCGAAGAAGTCTCGCAGCAGGCCAAATCGCTGCACCAGAGTATTGACCGTTTCTCTGCCTGAACATAAAGGCCGGGACCACAAACCCGGCCATATCCTGCAGTAGCACCGGCTGCTGCAGTGTCACTCAGGACCGATACGCTTAACGCAGTTGCTGCAGATATTGCTGCAACGTCAGGATGTTGTGGTTATAGGCGCTTGGTTCACCCAATGAAACACCCTGACTGCGCACGTAAAAATCAAATGGCAGCTGACGCTGGCCAAAGAAGCTGACAAAACCATCTGGCTGCAGCGTGTCGCCATTTAAACCAATCGCCCAGTTGCGCGCCTGATAGTCTTTCAGCTGACCAATGATCGCATTCACCAAATCGGCTTCCGCATTGATTTGTTGTTGGATGTAAGTCTGTAACGTACTGATATTACTGTCATAGGCTGCTTCATTACCGATAGAAACGCCCTGACTGCGCACAAAATATGCAAAAGGCAGACTCCGGTCATTAAAGAACTTCAAAAAGCCGTCCGGCTGTAAAGTGTCACCGTTCAGGCCAATAGCCCAGAAGCGGTTTTTATAGTCCTGCAAACCCTGAATAGTACTGCGGCTGGCATTGACGTTTTGCACCGGTAACGACCAGACCAATGATTGTTGTTCCATGTTCAATCTCCTTGGAAAAAAGAAACCTGAGATCAGTTCAGGCTCCACCAATCTAGTTGGCCTCGTCCCTTTTACAGTGATAAAAAGCTGATAAATTTCGCATAAACAGGAACAAACTAAGTAGAACCGTGACAGAAATTCGCTAAAGTCTGCATAATCAATTCATGGCGCCGTAGACAACGGCAACGGGGGTACATCTGATGGAGATACGCGCTTTGCTAATAGCTGCATGTGTACTGCTGAACAGCGCTCAGACCCAGGCTGCGCAGACACTGCAACCACCGTCGGTCTATCCGGTCCGGCAGCTTTCGCCACAGCTGCAGGTTCAGCAGCTTGCGCCGGGTCTTTGGTTACACCGCACCGAACAAACCCTCAGCAATGGCGCTGTGTTTACCGCCAATGGCCTGCTGCTCGATACACCAGAGGGCATCTGGTTACTTGATACCGCCTGGGGTTTTTATCCAACGCGGGATTTATTACACTGGATTGACGTGGTACTGCAGCGCCCGGTGGTCAAGGCCATTGCCACCCATGCCCATGATGACCGCACTGGCGGTATCGTCGCACTGGCCGAACGGGGCATCCCGCTGCAGGTAACAGCGCAGACCGCAGCACTGGCGGCCAAAGCAGGTATCAGCCCGCTGCAGGCCGTCACAGATCTGGCGGTCGGAGCCAGTTATCCGGATGGGCCGCTGCAATGGTATTACCCAGGGCCTGGCCATACCCACGACAACATAGTGCTGTACCTGCCGCAATATCAGCTGTTACACGGCGGCTGTTTTGTTAAAGCGCCACGTTATCCCGGCCTTGGCAATATCGCTGATGCCGATGTCAAAGCGTGGCCGGATAGTCTCAGGCGCTTAAAAGCCGCATATCCGCAGGTGAAAATCCTGGTGCCTGGTCATGGCGATATCGCTGACGCCGGCTTGCTGGATTATTCGCTGGCGCTGTTTAACCCCCAATAACAGATACGGGCAGGCTCAGGCCGGTGAGTGACTTCGATGGTAAAAACGCTGGTGCAAAGTTCTATCGTATTCGGCCTGCAAGCTGTCGCTGCTGAATGTCCGCCGCAGCTGCGGACCTTTCAGCTGTTTGACCGCCAAAACACGGCGCCGTCTTGCATCGACCAGTGGCAGCAGGCCTTTTTCCGCGAACTCGGTTGTCCGCTGCAATTTGTTGAAGGCAATCCCGACCTGACGGTGCGCGAACAAAAACTGCAAACCGGTGAGATTGAAGTCGTTACCGGCCTTGCTAAAACGGCGTCCCGCTCGTTCCGCTTAAGCCTGCCGATTGGCCGCAATAATGTCTATTTTTACCGCCGGCTACAGGATAGCCGCTGGGATCAAATCAAAACCTGGTGTGACCCGGTGATGCAACAGGCCCGCATTCTGATCCCGGCACAAGGCTATTTTGGCGAGCCCATGCAGCAACTCCGGCAGTACCCAAATTGCAGCAGAGGGCTGGTACCGGTCAACCACAGCACTGCCCGGCCTTTTGACATGCTGGACAAAGGCCGGGCCGATTTATTGATCTCGGCGGAACGACATTTCGCAGTGTTACCCGCGGAGCAGCAAAAACTTTATCAAAAACTGGCGTTGCCAGTGGTGGAAGGAGATGTACATATCGCCTTTTCCGCGCAGGTGCCGGCGGCCTTCATTGCCCGGGTCGACCAGCTTATTGCCGCCCGCCGGCAGCAACCGGTCACCGCAGGTCCACAAGACCAAGCCTGCTTACTACCGCTATTGCCTCAAACTAAAGCAGCGCATTGAGCCGTTGTTGCCGGTATTCATGTGGTGTCTTGCCCATCACGGCTTTAAATGCCCGGCTGAACGGGCCAGCCGAGGCAAAACCGCTTTCCAGCCCCACCACGAGCACAGGCCAGTGTTGTTTATCGGGATCAGCCAGCAGGGTGCTGGCGTATCTGATGCGCAAATCGTTGATCAGCTGATTAAAATTCCACTGCGGGTATTGTTGTCGTAACAGCCGGCTGATCCGATATTCCGGCAGGGCAAAACGCCGCGCCAGGTCTGCCACTTTCAGGTTCGGTTGCAAAAATAATTGTTCCTGCACTAATGCGCTGGTGATGGCGCTGAGCAGCTGTTGGTCCGTGTCAGATAAGGCGACCAGTGCTGGTTTTGTCTCAACGGATGCCGCAGCAGTCTGACGGACATATCGCGGATAACGCCACAAGATCAGCCCTTGTGTCATGACCAGCATCCAGATAGCCGAGACTGCAGCCAGATTTTGTCGCAGCAAAGAGTCTGTCGCGGCAGCCGGCCAGATTTTTGTCACTATCAGGCACAAAAATAACGCTGCGGCAAAACTGCCAACAAACATCAGGCGCTGATGACGCTCCGCCCGCTGGGCCTGAGCAAAACCACGGCAACCTTCCCACAACGTCAACATCAGCATGGTCGACGACAATAACGTCAATAATTCACCGGTCGCCGCACTCAGTGGTGCTAATACCGAAGGAGCCAGCTGCCATTGTGTTTGCACCAGCTGCAACATCTGGAGCCCCATCACCAGTACAGCCACAGTGGCCGCCGCCAACATATGATAACGGCCAACGGCCGCCACTGGCCGGAACAGCGCACGGGCCACCAACCAATAGCCATTGCAAGTCAGACAGGCGCCCAGTCCTATCAGATATTGCCAGACGCCCCAGTCGGCACCTTTCAGCCGCTGCAGTGCCAGAATAGCGATCGAGCCGCAGAACAGCGCAAACCAAAGATGCACCGCATGCTTTTGCCTGACCGGCAGCTGCGCAAACAGCAGCAACAGACTCAATACAAATAAGCTCAAATGCAGATTTTGATGCCACATCAGCAGACTCCGGCCGCAAGATTATGCGCTGATGCTAGCACTGACTGACGCGCAGCGGCAAAGCCAGT
This sequence comes from uncultured Chromatiaceae bacterium, assembly GCA_965650755.1. Taxonomy (GTDB): domain Bacteria; phylum Pseudomonadota; class Gammaproteobacteria; order Enterobacterales; family Alteromonadaceae; genus Pararheinheimera. The sequence goes on from CBFGPY010000073.1 coordinate 6,688, forward strand.
CTGTCAGTAAATATTGCGAGAATAGAAGCCAAATTTGCTGCGCCGAATTTCAAATCCGGCGCGAAATCGGCCATGCAGCAGGTCAAGCTCTGGTGAATTTAACCTAAACCGGAGTTCACACATGTCGATTTACTTCCCCTGGTCCAGCCAATCCAATGCCACAACCTGGTCGGTCACTGCTGCACGTCGGCTGTTGCAAGGCAGCAGCATGGCCTGGTTCGCCATGGCTTTATGCGGACAGTGGTTATTCGCCTGTTACATTGCCTTGTTATATCTGTGGCCGGTGTTTACCGGCGATTATCTGAGCGCCAACCGGGCACGCCCTATCACTGGTTTTGTCGCCGGTGATGTCAGTGGCAATCTGGTGCTGTTTGCGCATTTGTTACCGGCCGCGCTACTCAGCGTCGGCGGCTTGTTGCAGCTGCTGCCACAACTACGGCAACGCTGGCCGCAGCTGCACCGCTGGAATGGCCGGTTGTTTCTGACGTTAGGTTTATGTGGCGCAATCACAGGGTTGTATCTGACCTGGGTGCGCGGCTCACGGTTAAGCGACCTCGGGGCCATCGGCATCACCCTCAATGGTTTGTTGATCCCACTGGCGGTGGGCCTGGCCTGGTTTTATGCCCGCCGGCGCAATTTTTCCCTGCATCAACGCTTTGCTTTGCATAGTTTTTTCTTAATTAACGGCGTCTGGACTTTCCGCTTATTTTTGATGGGTTGGTATCTGCTGAATCAGGGGCCAAACGGTAACAATGCCACGCTGGATGGCCCGGCCGATTTAGTGCTGTCCTTTGCCTGTTATCTGCTGCCAATGGTGGTCGCTGAACTGTGGTGGCATTGCCGGCGCAGCCAGCAACCCTGGTTACTCTGGTCTGGTGCCATCCTGATGGCAGGTGGATTCTTGCTGACCGCCATTGGCGTGGTGGCCGCAGCAATGATGATGTGGGGACCGCGGATGATGGCGCTGTGATGACCGCTCCGGCACGCTGCCTGTATCAACGCTGGCCTTGTACTTTGATCACGGAAAGCGCAGTATGATTGTTCTTTCCAATACAAACACTTAGCCTATGCCACTGCAACTAACTGCTGTATTCCTGGGACTATCCGGCCTCTATCTGTGGCTTGATGCTCAGGGCGCATTCCCATTGAATTTTCTGCTGAAAATCCTGCCGCTTTTGCTGTTAAGCGGCTGGGTACTGCGTACAGCGCCAGTCCGGCAACAGCTGGCTTTATTGGCTGCGTTGGCGTTTTCGATGTTGGGTGATGTTCTGCTGGCCTTAGACGGGCAACGGTTGTTTGTCTTTGGCCTTGGCGCCTTTTTGCTGGCACACTTGTGTTATTTACTGGCGATGCGGCCTTTCACCGGCCACAAGCCGCTGCTGTTGCTGCCTTATGCGTTATTTGCCGCTGTCGTCCTGACGCTGATGTGGCCCAAACTTGGTAGCATGGCAGTGCCGGTGCTGGCTTATATCAGCGTGATCCTGAGCATGTCGTATGGCACCTGGTGCAGCAGCAAGCGTAATGTCTGGCTAATTGGCGGCGGACTGCTGTTTATCAGCTCAGATTGCCTGATTGGACTGAACCGGTTCTGGCAGCCGCTGCCTGGCGCTGGTCTGTTGATTATGCTGAGTTATTACGCCGCGCAATATGCGCTGGTGCGGGGTTTACTGCTGCAGCGCCGGTAGAGAAAACACAACTGACAGGTTCAATCGGCACCGTTGTGCTGTGCTAAGGTTATAGGCTGAAGTCACCCGCCCG
>CBFGPY010000074.1:0-8435 GCA_965650755.1 uncultured Chromatiaceae bacterium
TTGACCTGCGCGAGATTGGCGGTGGTTTTGTCTATCAGACTGCCGGCGCTTTTAAATTAGTGGCAGAGTTGTCGACTGCAGATATCAATTTTAAAACTGAGGATTTGTCGGGCTCGCGTAACAATACCGATACCAATTACCGGCTTGGTGCTGAATGGGATATCAGTGCGCTGACCACCGGTATTCTGAAGCTCGGGTATCAGAATAAGGATTTTGATCTCGCGGCCCGGGAAAAATTTAATGGTTTCTCCTGGGAAGCGATAGTGCAGTGGCTGCCCCTGACTTACTCCGGTTTTGACGTTTCTACCGGGCGCAGGGCAAAGGATGTTGATGCACTGAATATCAATTCGGATTACATTCTGGAAACCACTTATGCTGTGGGCTGGAATCACCAATGGTCGGAGACCTGGTCGTCCAAATTGGCCTATGAATATCAAACTGATGAGTATAACCGTGTGGTGCGGCTCGGCTCGGCGCTTGGGCGGGAGGATACGCGTAAGATACTGACGGCTGAGCTTGAATCCAAAGTGCTGCGTTGGCTGACAGTAAAAGGTTTTGTCAATCTGGAAGACCGCACTTCGACCTTAGGTGTGATTGAATACGACCGTACTGTGTTTGGCCTGAATGTACAGATGACGTTGTAAGGGTAACTATGTTGAAAAAAACTCTGTGCCTGCTGTGGGTCTTGTTGTTTAGTTTGCCTGCGCTGGCGCAGCAGACGGAAACGGCAGCGGCACAAAGCACTGACAATTATGTGCTGGGGCCTGGTGACGCTATCCGGATTAAAGTCTTTGGTGAGCCCGAACTGGATTTAGATGTGCAGCTGACCGACAGTGGCACGTTAAATTACCCGTTTCTCGGCACAGTAAAAGTCACAGGCATGACGTTAAAACAGGTCGAACAGCGCATCTATAATGGGCTCAAAGGCGACTATTTTGTCGAGCCGAACGTATTTGTTGGCATGGTGCAATACCGGCCTTTTTATATCCACGGTGAAGTGAAAAAACCGGGCGGTTATCCTTATCAACCGGGAATGACCGTAGATCAGGCTGTAGCGCTGGCTGGTGGTCTGACCGAACGGGCGTCTAAAGAGAAAATTTTCGTGGCGCGGGAAGGTGACAAAGCCAACAAACTCAGTGCTGATTTAAACAGTAAAATTCGCGCAGGCGACACAGTCACTATTGAACAGAGATTTTTCTGATGACGGCGATGTTAGAACAGAATCAGACTTCTGCTGAGGAAGTGATTGATTTACGAAATTACTTTAACGTAATCAACCGGGCGAAATGGCGCATTTTAGCGCTGGCAGTGCTGATCGCTGCGCTGACGGTATTTGTTGTGTTAAACATCAAACCTGTGTTCAGCGCCAAAGCCACGCTGTTGATTGAGGCGCAACAGGCCAAAGCAGTCAAAATTGAAGAAGTTTATGGCATCAATTCCGGCCAGCAGGAATATTACCTGACCCAGTTTGAGATCCTTAAATCCCGTAGTATCGCCGAAACGGTGATAGATAAGCTGCAACTGGCGACACAGGCCGAATTTATCGCGCAGCCGGGCCTGCGCGACAGTATCCAGCAACTACTGCCATTTTTAGCCAATAATCGCGAGCAGGTTTCACCGGCACAGCAGCAACAGCGTGACCGGGAGCGGCTGGTTTCGGCATTTGTCGAGCGTCTGTCTATTGAACCGGTGCGTAAAACCCAGCTGGTCAATATCGTGTTTGAGGCCCATGATCCGCAATTAGCCGCTGATGTTGCCAATGCGATTGGTGAGGCGTATATCGACAGTCAGCTGGCTGCCAAAATGGGCATCACGCAAAAAGCCAATGACTGGTTAGGCGGGCGTCTTGGCGAGTTGCGCTTGCAACTGGATGCGTCAGAACAAGCCTTACAGGAATTCCGACTGCGTGAAGGGCTGATTGACGTTGCCGGTGTGCGTAGTCTGGGTAGTCAGGAGCTGGAGCGGCTCGGGCAGGAAGTGACGGCGATGCGCAGTAAAAAAGCGCAAATTGACGGTTTTGTCCGGGCTGTGCGTCAGTTTGGCGTGAATGATATGAGCCGGCTCGAATCTTTGCCGGAAATCACTGCTCATCCAGGCGTGCAACAGGTGAAAGCCGCGGTGATTTCCGCTGAACGTAAGGTCTCTGAACTCAGTAAAGTATATGGGCCAAAACATCCAAAACTGCTTTCAGCACGTTCTGAACTCAGTACTGTGCAACAAAATCTGCATGAACAAATTCAAAAGCTGATAAACGGGATCTCAGAAGAGGCGAATACCGTCAGTCAGAATCTGGCGGCGCTGGAAGCCGAAATGCAACGTTCCAAAGGTCAATATCAGGATTTGAGCGGTAAAGAGGCGGAGTATCAGCGCTTGTCACGTGAAGTGGAGACCAACCGCCAGTTGTTTGATACTTTTATGGCACGGCAAAAGGAAACTGAAGTTACCGGGAATTTCAATTCTGCTGTGGCGCGTTTTACCGATACTGCGGTGGCTCCGGTAGACCCGATTAAACCGAACAAAAAACTGATTGTGGTGCTGGCATTTGTCGCCGCGGTTGGCTTTGGGATCATTGTTGCATTTGTCATGGAGTCGCTGAACGACACCATAAAAACCACCCGTGAAGTGGAAACTGTGTTGCAGCAGCGTGCTTTGGGCATTGTCCCCAAAGTTGTCGGCAAAAAAGCGCTGACTGAGAAAAACCGGACCTTTTTTGACAGCGATGCGCGGCAATTTTCTGAGTCTGTGCGCTCGGTCCGCACCAGTCTTTCACTGTTGGGACTGGACCGGCCATTACAAGTACTGATGGTTACATCGTCTATTCCGGAAGAAGGAAAGTCGACTGTTGCCAGCAATATTGCTTTTGCTTTTAAGCAGCTGGAATCGGTGTTACTGATTGATGCTGATATGCGCAAACCAACGATAGCCAAGCGTTTTGGTCTGCCGGCCTTTCAACCTGGCCTTGCCAATTATCTGACCGGTACAGAGACACTGGACGATTGTATTATCACTGATGAACAGTCTGGCATTGATATTCTGCCGGCCGGGTCCATTCCGCTGAACCCGCTGGAGTTGTTATCCGGCCAGGCGCTGGCGGATTTATTAACACAGCTGCGTGGCCGGTATCAGAAAATAATTATCGATACACCGCCGGTGCAGGCGGTCAGTGATGCACTTGTGGTATCGACACATACGGATGCTGCAGTCATGGTGGTACGGGCTGACCAAACCCGTTCTGGCCTTATCCAGTTGTCGTTAGCCAAATTGGTAAATGCGCACGCCAGAGTGGTGGGTGTAGTGTTAAACGACCTTGATCTGAAACTTGCTGAGCGTTATTACGGCAGTTTTGGTTATTACCGCTACTATGCAGAGCATACGGACAAGGAATGATAGACCTGCATTGTCATATATTGCCCGGTTTGGATGACGGTGCTGCGACTGCCGAAGAAACGCTGGCATTACTGCGGCTGGCAGTTACTGACGGCATCACACACATGGTGGCGACACCACACATTAACCCCGGTTATTTTGACAATAAACCTGCCACTATCCAGCAGGCACTGCTCGATGTGCGGCAACTGATCAATGTCCATCAACTGCCCATCCGGCTGGCCGCTGCCGCTGAAGTTCGTTTAACCGACCAGCTGATGCCGGCGCTGGAAATGGGCTTGTTGCCGTTTCTTGGCAGCTGGCAGGGGCAAAAAGTGTTGCTGCTGGAGTTACCACACAGCCATGTCCCGGCAGGTACAGACAAACTGTTGAAATGGCTGGCCAGACACGATGTGATTGCAATGATTGCACATCCGGAGCGCAACAGAGATGTGCAGGCGAATTTTCACTGTTTGGCGCCGCTGCTGCGGGCGGGGTGTTTGTTTCAGCTTACAGGCAGTTCTTTAATCGGTGATTTAGGGGCGCGACACCAGCAGTGTGCTGAGTATATGGTGGCGCAGCGCCTTTATCATGTCGTCGCCAGTGACTGTCACAATCTGGAACGTCGTCCGCCGAAATTAAGTGCCGCAGTGCAACGCCTGACGGCACTGGTGGATGAACGTTATGCGCTGGATTTGGCTTTATATCATCCGCAGGCGTTAGTGCAGGATGTTAATTTTGCCAGCGCCGACGGCGCTACTGCTAACCTCGCCGGAGTCATGCTATGACAGCTGTATTGCGCCGGCGTAGCGCTATCCTGGTGTTAATGGCGGCACTTGTTACCGCGTTATGGCCAGTATGCAAGGCCGCGATCGCCAGTTTGTATTATTTCCCGGCTTCTTACGCGCTGGAACAATGGCAGCAGAGTCCGGACAAGCCGGCAGAAACCGCACTGAACGATGCGCAGCAACAGATTGCTGCTGCGCTGCATTGGCAACCAGAAAACCCGCATTATCAGCTGGTCGCGGCCAAGATTGCCGAGTGGGCCTGGTACGGCGGCGTGCTGACTACTGCGGCTATCAGCCACAATGAAAAAATCTATCAGCACGCTATCGCACTGCGGCCGCATTGGCCTGTCGCTTATGCAGATTACGGCTATTTTCTGGCAACTGTGCAACAGCGTCTGAGCGATGCCTGGCAGCAGTTTGCATTAGCCGAGCGTTATGGCCCTTATCTGCCCGATGTGCACAAAAAAATTCTGCAAGTGGCATTTGCCAATTGGCCTGAGTTAACAGTGGCGCAAAAAGCCACTGTGTTTCAACGTGTTGCCAATGCGATGGGCGGTCCGCTGCAGGCGGACACTATTAAAATTATCCAGCGTTATCAACAGCAACGACAGCAGTGTATTTATCTGCGTAAGAAACTTGCAGATAAGCCGGTTTGGCCCGAAATCAGCCCGCGTTTGTGTCCGGCTGAATAAAGGCAGTATGCTTAGCTCAGTAACAGAGTTTGACAGGCCGCAGCGCTTTCGACAGACTCGACAAAACATTCGTATATACAGGACATTACCATGTTTATTCCCGTCATTATGGCTGGTGGTTCAGGGACGCGTTTGTGGCCACTTTCCCGCGGCAATTACCCAAAACAATTCCTGGCTCTGACCGGCGCCACCACAATGCTGCAGCAGACTTTGCTGCGGCTAAAAGGCTTGGCGCATCAGGCACCATTGCTGATTTGCAATGAAGATCATCGGTTTATCGCTGCCGAGCAGGTGCGGCAATTAGGCATCAGTGGCGCGTCGATATTGTTGGAGCCGGTTGGCCGCAATACTGCGCCGGCCATTGCACTGGCCGCGTTACAGGCCACGGCAACAGATCCGGATGCATTGCTACTGGTGCTGGCTGCAGACCATGTGATTGAGGATGAGGCCGCATTTCGCGCTGCGGTACAGCAGGCAGAACCGCTGGCAGCCAGCGGTAAACTGGTGACCTTTGGCATAGTGCCGACAGCGCCGGAAACCGGTTATGGCTATATCCGCCGTGGCGTCAGCACAGGCAGCGCCTACCAGGTGGATGCTTTTGTCGAAAAACCCAATCTGCCGACCGCTGAGCAGTATCTGGCCAGTGGCGAATATTACTGGAACAGCGGCATGTTTATGTTCCGTGCTGACCGCTATTTGGCTTTACTCGGTCAGTATCAACCAGCCATGCTGGCCGCCTGTCAGGCTGCAATGGCGGAATTAAGCCCGGATTTAGATTTTGTCCGGGTGAAAAAAACCGCTTTTGAGGCCTGCCCGGATAATTCAATTGATTACGCCATTATGGAGCCCTTAAGCCGGGATGAGCCACAAAGTGTGGTGGTAGTGCCATTAGCGGCCGGCTGGAACGATGTAGGCGGCTTTGCCGCGCTCTGGCAGGTCAGTGGCAAAGATGAGCAGGGCAACTGCCATCAGGGGGATGTCTGGTCGCAAAATAGTCAGAACTGTTATGTCCGCAGTGAGCAACAGCTGGTTGCCACAGTCGGCGTGCAGGATTTAGTCGTGATCAGCACTAAAGATGCGGTGCTGGTGGCGCACAAAGACCAGGCGCAGGATGTTAAACATATCGTTGCGCAGCTCAAAGCCAAACAACGGCCGGAGGTGACCTTCCACCGCGAAGTTTACCGGCCCTGGGGCAAATACGATTCCGTTGATAACGGCGAGCGTTTCCAGGTCAAACGTATTACGGTCAAACCAGGCGCGAAGTTGTCGGTGCAGATGCACCACCATCGCGCCGAGCACTGGATTGTAGTGTCCGGCACAGCCAAAGTGACTATTGACGGCGTTGATCAGTATCTGACGGAAAACCAATCAGTGTATATCCCAATCACCGCAGTGCATGCGCTGGAAAACCCCGGCAAAGTGCCACTGGAACTGATTGAAGTACAGTCCGGTTCTTATCTCGGTGAAGATGACATAGTGCGGTTTGAAGACAGATATGGGCGGGCCTGAGATGTACCGGAAAATTAGTTGCGTCAAAGCTTATGACATTCGCGGTCGTTTAGGCGACGAGCTGGACGATGATGTGGCCTATCGCATTGGCCGCGCTTTTGGTCAGCATCAGCAAGCAAAAACTGTGGTGGTTGGCGGCGATGTGCGGGCAACATCCGAGAGTCTGAAATTAGCGCTGGCTAATGGTCTGATGGATGCCGGCGTTAACGTGATAGACATAGGAATGACTGGTACTGAAGAAGTGTATTTTGCCACTTTTCACTTAGGTGTCTGTGGTGGTATTGAAGTCACCGCCAGCCATAACCCACTGGACTACAACGGCATGAAGCTGGTGCAAAAAGGTGCGAAGCCGATTAGTGGTGATAGTGGTTTGCATGATATTAAAGCCATTGCTGAACAGGGTGATTTTGTTACGGTCGCCCAGCGTGGTGAGTACCGGCAGCAATCGGTGCTGGCTGATTTTGTCACTCACTTGCTGGGTTATATTCGCCCGGCCTTGTTCCGCCCGATGAAAATTGTGGTGAACTCCGGCAACGGCGCGGCGGGTCACGTCATTGATGCGCTGGAAGCGCGTTGTGCTGACCTTGGCTTACCCCTTGAGTTTGTCAAGGTGCATCACGAGCCGGACGCCACATTCCCGAACGGCATTCCTAACCCGTTATTACCGGAAAACCGCGCGGACACCTCTAAGGCGGTGCTGGCGCATCAGGCTGATTTTGGTGTGGCCTGGGATGGTGATTTTGACCGTTGTTTCCTGTTTGATGAGCAGGGCCAGTTTATTGAAGGCTATTACATTGTTGGTCTGCTGGCCGAAGCCTTTTTACAGCAGCATCAGGGCGCGCGTATTATCCATGACCCACGCCTGACCTGGAACACTATCGATTTGGTCAGCAATGCTGGCGGTGAGGCTATTCAATCGAAGACCGGCCATGCCTTTATCAAAGAGCGGATGCGGTTGGAAGATGCGGTCTATGGCGGCGAAATGAGTGCGCACCATTATTTCCGCGATTTCGCCTACTGCGACAGTGGTATGATCCCCTGGTTGCTGGTAGCCGAACTGATGTGCGTGAAGCAACAGCCGTTGTCGGCTTTAGTTGCAGAGCGTATTGCCGCTTTTCCTTCCAGCGGTGAGATTAACTTCACTATTGCAGATCCCAAAGCTAAGCTGGCGCAAATTCTGGCACTGTATCAGCCGTTGGCTGACAAGCTGGATACCACAGATGGCATCAGCCTCGAGTTTGCCGACTGGCGCTTTAACCTGCGCAGTTCAAATACAGAACCGCTGGTGCGGCTTAATGTAGAAAGCCGGGGAGATGTCGCATTAATGCAGGCGAAGACCGCGGAATTGTCTGCACTGCTGCAGCAAGGCTGAGCAAAATGACGGATGTCTCAACGGCGGCACCGACTGACGATATCCGCCAGGACCCGGCCGTGCAGAAGTTACTGGAGCGGATGCCGTCAGAGGTGCAACAAAGTTTTACTGAAGCGCAGCTGAGTTACTTACGGGTGGCGTTAGGGGCGCGGCAGTGGGGCAAACATAAACTGGATGTGCGTGGCACACTCGGTGTTGGCAGCTGGCGTTATTATTATGTGCTGGTTGCAGGGCGCAATAAACGCAGCCAATATCGTCAGCATAAAGCAGGGATGTTGGTCAAAGCAGTACTGATCAGTGTGTTGTTAATAGTCAGCACCTTACTCGGTTTATTCGTGCTGTATTTAGTCAAGTCAGCGCTTGGTATTGACCTGTTTGCCGATTTTTCGCTCGGGATTTGGGGTTGGCTCCAGTCTCTGTGAACAGGTAGCTGTGCGACAACTTGGTTGTCGCACAGCTACATCTTTATCGCATCAGAGGCTGATTTCCAACCGCTGAACGACCACACCGTTTTGTTGTTCTTCGTCGTCTTCTTCCAATAACCCAACCGGTTTCGCCGGCACAGATTCTTTGTCAAAAGCAGTATCGCCAGAAAACTCGGCAGCGCGGTCTTTACTGACTGCAGCGAAATCAAACAGGTTTTTATCCACCATGTGTGACGGCACTATGTTTTGCATGGCCTGAAACATGGTTTCGATGCGGCCCGGG
>CBFGPY010000075.1:0-8339 GCA_965650755.1 uncultured Chromatiaceae bacterium
CAATACCGCTTTCTGGCCAAATGATTTACTTAAATGCCGGGCTTCAATCAGATAACTCATAATGCTTTCTCCTGCATCACGATACGGCCAATCACCAGCAGCACCGCAGTTTGTAATAATGGCAAGCCACAGTGTTTCAGCGTATCCCAGCCTTGCGCTCCCAGTAACATCGGCAACTGCGCGCCTGGCAGATATTCCAGCACCACCCGCAGATCCGGGAAGTGCCAGACCAAATAACCCAGCAGACCGGTAACGGCACCAATACTGACAATCGCCAGACTAATCGCCAGCCGGCTGGAGCGCACCAGCGCCGAACAAAGCGCCATCAGCGCAGTAAACGGCATTAACACAATCAACAGATTCAGCCAAATTACCAGAGTCGCATTGATTGCTGACAGCGGCAGTTCGCCAACGCGCCAGACCGCTAACGCCAGGGTTGCCAATAACGACAAGCCAATCAGCAGGGCCTGCACCAGAATCTGGCCGATAAAACGACCGAAGAAAATACTGTCGCGGCTGGAGCGTAAAGTTAGAAATCGTAGGGTACCGCGCGAGCGGTCAGAACAGGTTTGATCCGCGGTGGCGAACAATACCGCCAGCGGCATAAAAAATACTGTCATAGCCCAATAAACCGACAATTCCTGTAAAGACCAGTTCAGCAGGTTATACATCCCGACCATCCCCAGCATGCTGCTCAGCATCTGCTGAATTTCTGGTTCCTGAAGTTGTACGCTGGCCTGATAGATCGGGTAACGCAGCAGGAAGTACCAAATCGTGGTGAAAGCAGCCAGTGCAAACCAGCCGCGCGGGGTCAAAAACAAACGTTGTAATTCAAAACGGCTGTAAAGCCAGGTCTGGCGACCAAACAAAGACAATGCGGCTGACATTGGCGCTTCCTTTTTTGCAGTTCAGATAAGCTGTGCTGGCAAAGATAGTACCAATATCTAACTAAATGAAATTAAACAACTTTATAAAATACAGCAGCAAATAAATGTGTCGGAAATGCTAAAAATTAGCCATTTTAACAAAGGTCTATCGGAAAAACTCAGGCTGAATCACTGTATCTCAGATGTCGCTGACTCAGCCAATAACCCAACCAGGACAGCAACAGACAAGGGATCAGCGCCAGCAGACGCATTGACAGACGATGTTGCTGGTCCAGCAATGTCAGCAGGCAAGGTGCATAAATGCCGTAAATAAAACAAAATGTCAGGACCAGCCCCGACCAATCCATGGTCAACAAATCCATATCAACACTCCAATCCGCGAAGTGTTAACACACTAACGTCGCAAATAATTATTTGCAACATTTAATTTACCAAATTACCTGTAACTCCTAGATCACCACCACTGGTCTTTGAATTTGCCATAGTGGAAATAACCCCACTGGCCAACCCGCCGCAACGGTGCCAGTGGAAACTTTGGTAAGGCCGACTGATACAGCGGTAAATCAGGTTGTGGCAATCCCATCACTTTATCCGCCAGCCGTTTACCCGCCTGCACAGAAAAGGAAAGGCCGCTACCGCAATAACCCATGCTGTAGACCACATCGCCATGGTCATCCGCCTGATAAATATGAGGAATATCGTCCAGCGCCATGCAAATCCAGCCGGACCACTGATAGTCATACTTCAACTCACGTAGCGCTGGGAAGCTCAGTTTCAGCACTTCCAGTAAACGCTGGGCATAATAAGGATTTTCGGCATCACTACCGGTGATAGCCCCGCGACCACCAAATAGAATGCGGTTGTCCGGCAGTTTGCGGTAGTAGTATTTCAGTGCCCGGGTGTCCATCACCACTTGTGATGTCAGCAAATTACAGGCGGCAAGCTGTGCGGCATTCAGTGGCTCAGTGACAATAATTTGTGATAACACCGGTAAGGTCCGCGCCTGAACACCGGCATGCAGGTGTTTAGGCGTATAACCGTTGGTTGCCAGAATAACTTTGCGCGCCCGCACCTGCGCCTGTGGGGTTTGCAGCAATTGCGCGCGGCCGTCTGTCTGCCACTGCAGCACCGGACTTGCCGTATGTATCGTGGCGCCGGCGTCTCGGGCCAGACGCTGATAACCCCAGGCCAGCTTCAGCGGATTGACGCCAAAAGCATCGGCAAACCTTAAAGCACCAAAACTCTGTTCATCGGCGACATAACGCTGATGCACCTGACTGCGGCTTAACAACTCCACTTCAGCGCCAAAGGTCTTTTCCAGCAAGCGGGCCTGTGCCTCAAGCGTTGGTACCATCGAAGCTTTATGCGCCATCCGCAGATAACCCGGTTCCTGCTGATCACAATCGATACCCAGGCTAATCAGCTGCCGCACCCGGTCTAAACCGGCCTGAAACTCCTGGTAGACGCCGCGCATCACGGCCTCGCCCCATTGTTTTTGCATCTGGGCATAAGGTTTACGGCCGCTGGACTTGAGGACAAAACCGGCGTTGCGGCCACTGCAGCCCCAGGCGGTCTGATTCGCTTCCAGCACCAGCGCTTTGACACCATGCTCTGTCGCCAGATGATAAGCAGCGGATAAACCGGTATAACCGGCGCCGATAATTGCAACATCAACATCAAGGTCTTGTGTCAGAGCGCCATCATCGGCTGGCGCTGCGCCGGAGTGTGCAGCCCAGTAACTGGATGGATAAGGCTGGCCCTGGCCTGGCGAGCGGTCGTGAAGCGGATCGTACATATGGAAATCCCGATTACTGCAATTCAGTGCGCATCATGGCAAGATAACGGCGAATTTCCAAGCCTTGCGGATCTGTCATGTCAGACGTCAAACCACAGCTTATTCCCATCCAGTATCAACCTTTAACCCCGCAACATTTTGCCGCCGTGATTGCGCTGGGAAATCAGGTCCATGGCGATGGTTATCTGAGTGATGAGTTAATCCGCCTTTATTATCAGCAAGGCCAAAAAGCTGGCCACAATGCCGGTGTAATCGCTTTGGACAACCAGGGCCTTGCCGGCTTCCGGCTGGCGTTTGCACCAGGGCAATGGCAACCGGATCAATGGTGTAGTCCAGAGTTATGGGGTGTCCCTTTGACACAGGTCGGTTATTTCAAATGCAACACAGTGCGGCCCGACCTGCAGGGCAGTGGTATCGGCGGCGCGCTGCTGCAATTATCAATACAGGCTTTTATTGCCCAGGGTGCTGTTGCCGGCGTCGCGCATTTATGGGTGCAAAGCCCGGGCAATGCTGCAGTGCGTTATTTCAGTAAACATGGCGGCGAGCTGGTGAAAATCCACCCGGACAAATGGCGGGAAGACAGTCTGAACGGCTACGAATGTGTGCGCTGTGGTTTTGATTGTCATTGTGATGCCGCCGAAATGATTTTGCGGCTGGCACAGGCGGCACCGGGCTGAAAAAACAGTTTCCTCTGTTTGCCGGGATGACAAACGGCAGGCAGAGGAAACTGCGGGAGAGCCGGAAGCTGAATCAGGCGCAATAGCTGCACTGCTCAGTGGCCAAGATCTATATCAGCGATACAGACAACACATCACACCGTTTCACGTGGAACCCGCTCAGGTCGAACAACAACTGCTGACACAACAAATGTAAGCGGTTACATGAAGCTTAAATATGACAGAGCGCCTGCCTCCATGCAAGCGCTTACAATGGATATTTCTGCCACGAATTTTTTCGGCTAACCCGCCAGCGCAGTGAGTACTTCTGGCACAGCTTCTGCAGCCGGGCTGCTCGTCTGGCAATAAGTCTGCGGATTGAGCCGGCATTGCAGATACTGCAAAATCACTTTGACCCCGGCTTTCATGTGAACACGGTGCGGATACACCAGATGCACCGGCAGCGGCTCCGGCATATATTCGGTCAGAATAGGCACTAACCGACCAGCATCAATTTCATCAGCCACCTGATATCGGGTGACATACATCAGGCCGACCCCGGCCAACACCGCCGGTTTTAATGCTCTGTTACTGTTGGCATGCAAAGGCCCTTGGGTCAGTACTTCCAACGGCTGGCCCTGATCTGAAAAACGCCAGTAACGCTCCTGCGGGCTGTTATCAGTACTGAGGCAACTGTGTTGGGTCAAATCCCGCGGATGCTGTGGGATGCCGGCCTGGGCCAGATAAGACGGTGCGCCAACCAGCACAATCGGCAATTTGGTGAGTGGCCGGGCGATCAGGCTTGAATTAGCCAACCGGCCAAAGCGGATCGCCACATCAACTTCTTCCCCCACCAGATCCACCAGCCGATCGGTTAAATCCAGCTCAACCCGTAATTTGGGGTAACGCTGCAGCAGTTCAGGCAATAACGGCGCGATAATTTTACTGCCATAAGTGACAGCCACACTGATACGGATAGTACCGGCCGGCTCGTCACGCATTTCATCCAGATGGTGTTCGGCCTGATCAGCCTGACGCACCACCTGCTGGCAATAAGCAAAAAACGCCTGACCTTCGGCAGTTAAACGGATTTGCCGCGTCGTACGCTGCAACAAGCGCACCGACAAATGTTGTTCCAGCCGGCTGATGGCTTTACTGACCGCGCCTTTAGACATCTGCAATGCAACTGCAGCCTGGGTAAAACTGCCGGTTTCGGCTACCCGGGCAAAAATCGCCATATCACTTAAACGCTGTAGTAATGACATCGGAACCTCCTACCTGAACATTTCAGTCAGTGTATCAAAAGAAAAATAGCCTGATTGTTTCTTGTTGGAAACAATCTGTCGTGAAATACCCCGCTAATCAGCGCGACATGTCCTGCGTATCATTTGCACATAATTTGTTCAGCGGAGGAAAAAACCATGTTTCTGCAGATTTTATACGCGGTCGTAAAGGGCTTGTTGGAGATGGACGGATATCAGGTCACGGCGGCTAAACCAGCAGCAGATCTGAGTGCAGAACCAGCTGTTCAGGACTGTGTAACTGATGAAAATAAATGTTACAAATAACATCTTTAATTAATGCAATGTGAATATAATAATCCAGAAGTTGCCAACAAACGCCTGCGCTGTGCATTTGTTGTGCAACTGGTGTTTGGTTTCACGCCATTGACCGCATTCGGTCTGGTCTTTAGCCAATTTTTATATAGAATCCGCCGCCCCGAATCAGGGCAATTTTGTCACAACAGCATTCGCCGGCACTTGTTCCTGCAAAGGGATGGGCACGGCAGGCATTCAGAGGTACACATGTTCCGTCGTCCATTATTAACCCAGGCCATCAGACTGAGTCTGAGCGCAGCCGCCACTTCTGCCGCATTGTTAAGCTCCGCGGCTATCGCACAGCAAACCAACGCCGCAGAACCTGTTGAACGCGTCCAGGTGACTGGTTCACGTATTATGCGTGAAGGCGCCATCGCACCGTCTCCGGTAACTTCTATTTCCGGTACTGAACTGATGGAAACCGGTGCACTGAACATCGGTGAAGTGTTAAACGAATTACCAGCGCTGGCCTCGACGTACTCAATGGCCAACTCAGGCAACTACATCGGTACCGCCGGCCTGAACCTGCTGGATTTACGTGGCATGGGCGCTGACCGCACCCTGGTGCTGGTCGATGGCAAACGCCATGTATCATCAAGCGCCGGTTCTGCTTCTGTCGATACCAACACTATTCCAACAGCCTGGATCGAATCTGTTGAAATCATCACAGGTGGCGCTTCTGCAGTCTACGGTGCTGACGCTGTAACCGGCGTGGTGAACTTCAAATTGAAGAAAAACATCGAAGGCCTGGAAGTCAGTGCGACCGGCGGTAAAGCCAACGACAACCCGTATAACAACCACAAATTCAACTTCTCTTATGGTAGCGATTACGCCGGTGGTCGTGGTAACGCCGCATTTGCCGCTGAAGTGTCGGGCCAGCGCGTACTGAATGCGAAAGAGCGTTCTTTAACCCGCACGCCATACATGAACGTGCGTAATGCTGCCAGCAAAGACAAAAAAGACCCGCTGACCGGCGCCACTATCCATGACGGTATTCCGGATCGTATTACACTGCCAAATACCGGCTGGTACGACTCATCAGTCAACGGTAACTTCTACCTGGAAGAAGGTGATGCACTGAACTGGTACACCTTTAACCCGGATGGTTCAGTACGACTGCAAAACCTCGGCACCACCTATGGTGAATGGGGCCGCTGCAGTAACTGTGACTTGTTAGACCTGAAAGAATATCAGGACTTACAGCCAGAATTTAAGCGTTACAACTTCAACGCCAAAACCAACTTCGAACTGAACGACGACCACATGTTAAGTGCAGAAGTGAAACATGTGGTGAGTAAAGGCGACAGCGCCGGTCAGCCATCTTTCTTTGAATATGACACCGCACTGGAAATCACCGCCGACAACGCTTATATCCACCCGACGTTGGCTGCACTGATGGCGAAAAACGATCTGGATGCTGTGTATCTGCACCGGTTTAATAAAGACGCTGGTCGCCGCATGGAAAACAATACCCGGATCACCAACCGCGCTGTAGTTGGCCTGGATGGCAATCTGAGCGACGACTGGAGCTATGAAAGCTACGCAGTGTACGGCGAGACCAAACT
Source organism: uncultured Chromatiaceae bacterium (assembly GCA_965650755.1). Lineage (GTDB taxonomy): Bacteria > Pseudomonadota > Gammaproteobacteria > Enterobacterales > Alteromonadaceae > Pararheinheimera. The sequence goes on from CBFGPY010000075.1 coordinate 6,502, forward strand.
GGAACAGCAAAACTTCAATAACCTGATCCGGAAAAACTTCGCCCAGTCGATTGATGCAATCAAAGATGCCGACGGCAAAATCGTTTGTCGTGACGTTGCTGCCCGCGCCGCCGGCTGTGTACCAACCAGTGTGTTTGGTAATGGTGCAGTGAACCCGGCCGCCAGTGCCTGGTTTAACACCAACTCCATGTCAACCAGCACTATCAAACAACAGGTTGTGAATGCCAGCGTTGCAAACAGTGCTTTATTTGAATTGCCGGCCGGTATGGTTGGTTTTGCTGCCGGTACTGAATACCGTCATGAACAAAGTGACTCAGTGCCAGACGCATTTGCCGCTACAGGCGCTACTTTCCTAAATGCACTGCAGGAAGAGCACGGCAAGTTCAACGTGAAAGAAGCCTTTGCTGAAATCACTGCACCATTGGTTGCTGACGTATTCCTGATCCAGGACCTGACCTTTGATGCGGCTATCCGTGTCGCGGATTACAGCTCAATCGGCAATGCCACCAGCTGGAAAACCGGTTTAGACTGGACCATCACTGATGAACTGCGCATGCGTTCTACCTATTCAGTCGCGCTGCGCGCACCGAATATCGGCGAACTGTATGGCCCGCAAAACCAAACATTCTTCAGTGTTTATGACCCATGTGGCAAAGAGTACAACCAAAGCGCGCTGCGGGTTCAAAACTGTAAGTTACTGGGTATCCCAGTGAACTTTGACCCAACAGCCACAGCTTCAACTATTGAAGGTCTGTCTGGTGGTAACCCGAATCTGCAACCGGAAGAGTCAAAATCTTACACAGTCGGTGCTGTGTATCAGCCAGAGCTGATTGAGAACCTGACGTTCACTGTTGACTACTGGTCCATTGATATCGACGACGCCATTTCATCAGTGGCTGCGCAGGATATCCTGAATAAGTGTGTCGATAACCCGAACGGTATCAACAACCAGTTCTGTGCTCTGATTAAACGGGATGCCACCAGCCGCGAGCTGAAGCTGATCACTTCAATCACCCAGAACGTTGCCGCTCAAACTGCTGAAGGTGTCGACTTTGAAATTGGTTATGACTTTGACGCCATTGGCGGTCGTTTCAAGACCAAACTGATCGGTACTTATCTGGATTCACGCAAAACCTTCTCGTTCCAGGACAATCCTTCAGTCTATGAAGAGAATGCCGGTACTGAAGGCGAAGCGGTGTGGCAGGAAAACTTCACTGTTGCTTACGCACGTGATGCCTGGACTGCGACCTGGAAAACCCGTCACTTAAGCGCAGTCAGCCTGTACTCAGACCAGGACCTGGTCACCAACCCGGATCCGGTTGACATCATGGGCTACGGCAGCTACTTCATCACCGATATCAGCCTGGGTTACCAGTTTGAAAACGGCGTGAACTGGAGCGTCGGTATCGACAACCTGTTTGACCGTAACCTGCCAGGTGTCACCACCGGTACAGGCACTACTTCAGCCAGCTACGACAATATCGGCCAGTTCTTCTACACCACAGTGTCTTACAAAATGTAAGTCCGGTTAAGAAGAACCATTAAGGCGGGGATCTCCCCGCCTTTTTTGTTTTTGCCGATATTCCCACGCTGCTTATTCCACTTTGTTCTTAGAAAGTTAAATTCGCTGTAACGGGAAGTCTGAAAGTCTGGCCGCTGAGCATGCTAAAACTCCAGTTCATTTTAATTAATATCATTTATTTTCATATAGATACCATTAAGCCTACTCTATTTTTCTACGGCAACTGCCCTCAAACACCCTTATAACCACATAATTAAGAATACCGCTAAACACCCAGACATCCGGTTATAACCAAAACATCTGAATAAGCATCAAT
>CBFGPY010000076.1:0-8288 GCA_965650755.1 uncultured Chromatiaceae bacterium
GGATAAATCGTTCAGCGAATTAGGTGCTTACCTCGGTACTCCGCAGGTGACACGGACTGAATCCGGTCAATGGGTGATCATTGCCGGTTATGGTTACAACAACAGCACCAATCAATCAGGATTACTGGTGATTGACATTGCCACCGGGAATATCGTTAAACAACTGGCGACCGGACAGGGCACTGCCGGCGATCCGAATGGCATGGCCGAAGTGAACTTGCTGGACGTTGATGCTGACGGCAATACCGATTGGGTATACGGTGGCGACATGTTTGGTTATGTCTGGAAGTTTGATTTGTCGGCCGCGTCCACAGCCGCCTGGAATATTGCCTATAGCGGCCAACCACTGTTCCAGGCGAAAAACAGCAGTGGTACGCGGCAAATGATCACCGGCGGAGTATTATCCAGCGTGCAGCCAACCACCGGTAAAGTCTGGCTGTTTTTTGGCACTGGTCGTTATCTGAACGTCAACGACCCGAGTAATAATGATCAGCAAACCTGGTATGGACTGATGGACGGAGCGACTATCAGTGGACGCTCAGAACTGGAAAGCCGCACTATGACCAATGTCGGCGATCAGCGGGTGATCACCGAAGTCAATAATATGACAGCCGGTAAAAAAGGCTGGTATATGGATTTAATTGACACCCGGGAACGTATTGTTGATATGCCGCTGATGGTTGGTCCTGAGCTGGTGATGAACACCACCATTCCCGATACTAACGTTTGTAATCCCAGTGGTTCTGGTTACCTGATGGTCGTGTCGCCTTACACCGGTGGCCGGCTGAAAAAGACCTTTTTTGATATTGATAACAATAGTGAATTTGATGAAGACGATAAAGTCAGCGTGGCCGGTAACCCGACAATTGTCAGTGGTATTAAAGTCAGCAGTCTGAACTCAGTAACCCGCCTCGCGAAAGTCGGTGAACTGATCAAAAGCTTTAATAACTGCGAAGGTGGTTGTATCGAATCCAGGGCTATAGATCCGACGCGTAATGTCGGTATGCAGTCCTGGCGGGAATTGACGAATTAACAGGTGAAATATGCAGTCGAAACAACGTGGTTTTAGTCTGATGGAATTGATGGTCGCAGTGGCGGTGGCAGGCATTCTGCTCGCCATCGCGGTGCCTTCGTACCAGAATTATCTGAATGGCAACCGCCGGGCTGTTGCCGGGGCTTGTCTGGTTGAGTTGTCACAATTTATGGAACGGGTGTATACCAGCAGCATGGTATACAACCTCAATAATGGTGTGGCGACTGTACTTCCGGCCACGACTTGCCGGCAGACGCTCGATGCTACCTACACCTTTAGCCTGACTGCTGCGGCGCAGACGTACACTTTGTCAGCAGTGCCCAAAGGCGCGCAAAGCGGTGATACCAGCTGCGGCACTCTGACGATTAACCAGGCTGGTGCGCGCAGTGCTGCAGGTGTCAGCACACCCGACCAGATCAAAAAATGCTTTGGATAGTGGCGCAATTGAAAAAATAAGTTAAATTAAATGTAAATTTCAGGTGTAAGGATATACCTGTGTTTACCAAAGGATTCAGTTTACTGGAAACCTTGCTGGCGTTAGCGTTCAGTAGCCTGTTGTTGTTATCGGCGCTCAGTTGCCAGTGGTTTGCCCGCCGTAGTTTTCAAATTAACCTCGAACAGATGACCGCGATGCATCTGTTGATTGATATCAGTCACAGCACCGACAGCCGCCGCTTTGTAGCAGGCCAGTCGGTGGCAGCTGCACTGGCAGCTTGTTCGAACTGTGATGCCCAGACTATCCAGCACTTACAGTCAGCCGCTGCCATGTTGACGCAGGGACCAGGCTTGCGGCTCAAAGATCCCGAGCTTTGTACTGAAACCGTCGCTGGTAAGCGACGCCTGATCCTGAGCTGGAAAAGCGAGGTTGTACCTGCCGCAGACCTAACGCAACGTTGTGGTGGTGGCAGCGGTCGCCGTCAGGTGATGTTGGAGTTTGCGGCATGAACAGGTTTCTGCGCTCACAACAAGGTTTTTTGTTGCTGCAGCAGATGATCGTGTTGCTGTTATCTGCGCTGTTGATGCTGATGTTCAGCAGCATGCTGGTGTTGCAATGGCAGGCGTTTCGCCAGCAAAGCCAGCTGACTTTATTGCAGCAGACAGCTGTCCAACTCCATGCTTTGTTGCAGCGTGAGCTCAGTAACAGCCAATTTTGGGCTGGTCTGGCAGATTCACAATTACAGCCATCGTCCACCCAGGTCTCCGGCGATTGTCAAAGTTCGGCGCCAGACAGCGGTAGCTTCCCGAGGCCTGCCGGGCAATGGTTACCATTCTTCGCTGGTACAGTGGGCAGTGCGTTGACCCCGGTCTGTCTGAGTAATGCCAGCAAACAATCTGATTTTATCCAGCTGAAACATCTGGCGGGCGATCCGTTAGTGCTGGCAGACCTGCGTAACAACCGTGCTTATCTGCAGCAAAACGGCTGGCGGGGCCGATTTGTCAGCAGCAATGACGCTGGCTTGGACGCACAATCCTGGTACTGGCCTTATGTGCACGAACTTTATTATGTGGCTGGTCAAACCCTGGCTGGTGTCGGGATCCCGGTGTTGATGCGCAAGCGTTTGATCCGTAACGCACAGGGCCAGTTTGTCGTCGACACCAACGCTGTGCTGGATGGAGTGGAGCTGTTGGTATTTGAAATAGGACTGGATACAGACGGGGATGGCTATGCCGAGCAATTTCTGCCTGCGGCACAGCTGACAGCCGCACAGTGGCGTCAGCCTCATCTCATCAGTCAGGTGCGTTATTTTGTGTTGCTGCGGGCGCTGCAAGCTGAACCCGGTTATCGCAATCAGCAGCAGTATCAGCTGGGGCAACGCCGTTTTCAGGCACCGGGCGATCCTTACCGGCGTTTGTTAATAAGCAGTTCTGTGTCATTTCCATAACCTCAATCAGGAGTCACTCCATGCGTACAAAAGGATTTGTACTGGTGATGTGTTTGTTATTTGGTTTGCTGTGCAGTGCGCTGGCGTTGGCCGCTTTGACCCTGACGGCGCTCAGTGCACAGTTTAATCAGGCTATTTTGTGGCAAAAACAGCGACCGGCAAGCGTGCAGTTGCCACAAAATGTCGTTGGCGTTGCGGCAGACATGCTGCCGGTACCTTGCCCGCCACAATTTAATCTGTGGCCTTCGTCCTGGCAAAGCTGTCAGCTCAGGCGCTTGGTCAGTACAGATCTCACATCCGATAGTGATGCCGGCGTCATAGTGACCTGGCAAATCGACCCACAAACCCAGGGAGGGGAATTATGAAAAATCGTCCGATGCTTGCCGCCATAATTGGCAGCCTCTGCACTGCGACTGCTATCGCTGATGTCTGGCAGGAAACGATTGCCGGCACATTACAGCTGCAACAAGTTGCGAATGCGGCAACTGGCTGTGTGACGGGTAATCCGCCATCATATTTCAGCAGGCCGTTTAGCGGGCATCCGCTGTATAACAGAGTGCAATTTAACGCACAGCAATTTAGCTTTAGTGGCGAATCGGCACCATTGCTGCAAATAGTCCCACAGCAACTTGTGTCGCTGTCAGGCGCTGTTGCGACAGCGCCCCGGCTTCATACTTATTGGGGGCTGCAGAGTACAGCGGCCAGCCGTGCCATGCCAGTGTTCCGGTTGTATTGGCAGGACCAGGCAGGTGCCGCGCTTCGGGCCGTCCGGTTAGCACTGTCTCCTCTGCAATGGCAACCCGAGTGGACCGCCAGCTATTGGCCATCTGCAGCTTCCTGGTTGCCTGCGCAATTAACTCCACAACGGCTGGCGGACTATCCGGCTCAGGAATGGCTGCTATTACCAGGCGACGCACAGGTTCCGATTCGATTGTTTGATGCCCAAAGCGGTTTGCCGCGTCAGTTGTCTTTGCCTGCAACGCCGGGGACTTTTGGGTTGTTACCATTGGCAGTGGACCTGGATCTGGATGGCGTGGCCGAACGGCTGTATTTGCTCAGTCAGCAAGGTCAGTTGTGGCAATATAGCTGGCAGAGCGGCGCGGGTTGGCAGGCCAGTCTGGTGGCAGATTTGCAGGAAAGCGGTTGGGATTTCAGCGGCAGTCTGCAGCATTTTTCTGCCCGCTGGCAGTCCGCCAGCAATTGGCAGGACGGGGAAGTCTTTGTGATCCAGGCGCGGGCAGGCGCAGACTTTCGTTTGCTGGTGCTCCGCCGGGATCATGCCAGAAAACAATCCCTAACTTTTGCTGATCTGACGGTGGCTCCGGATTTAACTAAAGCTGGTTGGTATACAGTGCTGGCTGATGCACCTGTCAGCCAGCCCAAAGTATTGGCTGGAGTGCTTTATCTGCCGTTAAAAGCTGATACCGGCTGTGACGAAGATGCAGCTTATAATCAAATTCTGGCATTGCAGCTTTATAGTGGCGCCGCCGCCTACGACCAGCCCCTGCTACCTCTCGCTCAACCACAGCATGCACCACTGAGGATGGTACAGACTTCGCAGCAGCTTCAGATGTGGTCGGGAGACGTTCCCGTCATTCGCCGGCTGGTGACACTGGATCCTGCCTGTCCGACTTGTACAGAGTGGTTAACGCCGCAGCATTTACAGGGCCAGCAGACACTTGCTGTATTCCGGCGCGAACAGGTGTACTGATGAAAAGCACAATTTCCGCATTTGTTCTGGTTGAAATGATGGTTGTAGTGGCGTTGTTGGGCATTTTGCTGGCGATGATTGTGCCGGGGTATCAGCAGCAAGTGCTAAACAGTTATCGCTTTGAGGCAACTCAGGAATTATTGCGCCTCGCGGTGCTGCAACAGCAATACTATCTGGAGCAGCAAAATTACACTGCAACTTTGTCTTTATTGGCGGCGCCGGATGACAATTATCTGACTGCAAGTGGTCGTTACCGGATCTCTGCGCAAGTTTCTGCACAGGGTTTTATGCTCCAGGCCGAAGCTGTTGGTCCACAACGTAAAGACCTGGCTTGTCAGTGGTTTCGGCTGGACCAGACGGGCCGCAAATTCAGCAGCCCCACGGCCGATTGCTGGCAGTTTTAATACGGACAAGGCAGCTCATGCCATTGCAGCTGGCTGCGCCCGCTCTGACTGACACTCAGGCTGGCGTGCCAGCGATATTGCGCCACGCAATAAATAAAAGTGCCGTTTTGCAGCGCGTTTAAGCTGCCATCTGAGCGAAACTCCAGCAGTTCCCGATTGTAAAACAGGCGGTGGTCAGGCTTTAACGCGTCGATTTGTTTCAACACGGCATTGCCGGGTGAAGCGTCGAAGATTTGCACTGGTGTCTCGCTCCAGCGCCCATCACATTGCTGCAGCTGGCGCGGACAGACTGTGACTATGCTGCCAAGACTTACCGCCTGCACTCTGGCGTAACTGAGCTGCTGGCGGAATTGCTGCATAAAACTCTCGGCTTGTTGCCGGGCAAAGATTTCCGCCAGACTTGGCAGGGCTAACAGTGACATGATGGCGAAAATTGCCAGACATACCAGCAGTTCAGTGAGTGAGAATCCCGCAATCGCAGGCGAGGAGGTAAAATATGGCTGTTGCTGTTCCATCGCTTATTCCTGTGTTTCTGTTCCGTGAAGACACCCGTTTACCTTAGTCGCCAAGTGATAGGTGTGCAAGTCTGATACCTGTACCGGATCTCTTAGCCCATTCAATGCTGACTTCTGCATCCATCCAACCAACTACCAGCCACTGTGGTTTGAGAAAACAGCGAAAAATCGCTACCATAGCGCCCAAGTTGTTGTACAGGCACCCTGATATGTCGCATTCCATTTCCGTCAGTTTGATCCAGCAGCGTTTCAGCATTGGTGCTGTACAGCAAAACTGTGACAAAATTCTGCAGTTAGCTGCTGAAGCTGCCACTGATCTGGTGATTTTTCCCGAACTGACCCTAACCGGTTATCCACCGGAAGATTTGTTGTTCCGCACTGACTTACAACAATATGTCGATTCTGCATTAAATCAGATTGTGGCAGCACAATTGCCAGCCACATTGCTGATTGGTCACCCCTGGTGGCAGGATGGCAAACTGTATAATTCCGCTTCAGTCATCCGTGCCGGCCAGCTGATTGGCCGTTATTTCAAGCAATGCCTGCCTAATTACGGTGTATTTGATGAGCAGCGTTATTTCAGCACCGGCACTGATACCTTTGTGTTTGAACTGAATCAGCAAAAATTTGCCGTACTGATTTGTGAAGATGTTTGGCATGGTGAACCTGCCGCTGCGGCCAAAGCGGCCGGAGCTGATTGGGCGCTGGTGTTAAACGCATCTCCCTATGAAATTGGTAAAAAAGCTCAACGCGAACACTTGCTGACCACACTGGCAAAACGGCTGCAACTGGGTTTTGTATATGTCAATCAGATGCAGGGCCAGGATGAACTGGTGTTCGATGGCAGTTCGTTGATTGTTAGTCCACAGGGTGATATCGCGTTGGCGGCACCAGCTTTTGAAACTGGTGTTTATTCTGCGCAGCTTCGCCACCAGCAACAAGGCTGGCAAGTCCTGCATCAACATGCCCGGCCGGCCACTCAGTCGGTGGAAGCCGAGGTCTATCAGGCGTTAGTGGTCGCTACCCGTGACTACATTGAACAAAATGGTTTCCCCGGCGCTGTACTGGGCCTCTCCGGGGGGATCGATTCGGCGCTGACATTAGCGATTGCTGCCGATGCGATAGGCGCCGACAAAGTGCAGGCACTGATGTTACCGTTCCGCTATACCTCTGGCATGAGCGTCGATGATGCCACAGAGCAAGCCCGCACCATGGGGATTGAGTTTGATGTGGTGTCGATTGAGCCTATGTACGATGCTTACATGGCACAGCTTTCGCCATTATTCGCCGGCCGCAAAGCCGATACTACCGAAGAGAATTTGCAAGCACGTTTACGTGGTGTGCTGTTGATGGCGTTGTCGAACAAAACCGGCCGTATTTTGCTGACCACTGGCAATAAAAGCGAAGTGGCTGTCGGTTACTGTACGCTTTATGGCGACATGTGTGGCGGTTTTGCCGTGATCAAAGACATCCCGAAAACCCTGGTATACCGGTTGGCGGCCTATCGCAATACTATCTCGCCGGTGATCCCGCAGCGGGTGATCGACCGGCCGCCTTCAGCGGAGCTGGCGCCGGGGCAAACCGACCAAGACAACTTACCGCCTTATGATGATTTGGATGCGATGATTGAAGCTTATGTTGAACAGGACAAATCGCTGTCCGACATTGTGGCGATGGGCTATGCTGAAGCCACTGTCCGTCGTGTACTCAATCTGATTGATTTTAATGAATATAAACGCCGGCAATCGGCAGTTGGCCCCAAAATTACGCCACGTAATTTTGGCAAAGATCGCCGGGTGCCGATCACCTCAGCACTGCGCAAACAAAGGTAAAGCGGGTTATGAAAAAAATTGAAGCCATTATCAAACCTTTTAAACTCGATGACGTGCGCGAAGCGTTGGCGGATATTAATGTCACCGGCATGACAGTGACTGAAGTCAAAGGCTTTGGCCGCCAGAAAGGTCACACTGAACTGTACCGTGGTGCTGAGTACATGGTGGATTTCCTGCCGAAAGTGAAATTAGACATCGTCGTCGCCGACGATCAGGTTGACCGTTGTGTCGAAGCCATCATGAAAACCGCGCAAACCGGTCGCATTGGTGATGGTAAGATTTTTGTCTTCGACGTAGAACGCGTGATCCGCATCCGCACCGGCGAAGAAGACGAAGAGGCGATCTGAAGTCAGTGTCAGCCAGCCTGGTGTCAGACTCATCAATGGCACCAGTTCCGGCGTCGCCGCAAGCGGCGCCCGCGGAGCTGGTGCTGTGTCGTTATTGCGATTTACTGCAACACCTGCCGGCATTAGCCGATGGCGAAGAAGCCCATTGCAGCCGCTGTGGTCATGAACTTGATGCCCGGCAGCGTGAATCGGCGTTAAGACCGATTTTATACGCCTTATCCGCGCTTTTTATGCTGGTGCTGACCAATCTGTTTCCGTTTATCGGTATGGATGCGGCCGGTAGTCATCGGGATATGACCTTCCTTGATACTTCTGCGGTGCTGTTAGACGAGGATTATCCCTGGCTGGCGGTGTTAGTCTGGCTCTTTATTCAGGCCATCCCGGCATTTTGTATGACTGCCATTATCTATTTGAAATTGGGCATGTTTTATCAATTACCTGCCTTAGTCCAGGTGGCGCGTTTGCTGTATGCGTTAAAGCCCTGGAGCATGGTCGATATTTTTTTGATGGGGTTGCTGGTCAGTTTTGTCAAACTGCTGACCCATTTTGAGCTGACGCTCGGC
>CBFGPY010000077.1:0-8187 GCA_965650755.1 uncultured Chromatiaceae bacterium
GTATTCAGGCACTTCTGTTGCCAGATGATGCCCATCAACAAAGAGCTGCACCAATATGCAGTTAATTATCAGGAGCTTTATATGACTTCGTTTCCGGGTGAATCGCCTTTGCAAATAGCGCTTCTGTCTATATCCAACCGGCACAGCCTCGAAACGGACGATACCGGTGTCTGGCTTAGTAATGCGTTACAGCAACAAGGTCATCAGCTTTATCAGCGCGGTATAGTGAAAGAAGACCTGTACCAAATCCGCGCAGCTGTCAGTGCATTAATTGCTGACGCAGTATCACAGGTCATTTTACTGACTGGCGGCACTGGCTTTCATGCAAAAAATTGTACGGTCGAAGCTGTCACGCCATTATTTGACCGCGAGATCCCTGGATTTGGCGAGTTGTTCCGGACCCTGTCCTATCAAAAAATTGGCAGTGCCGCCCTGCAATCCGGCGCTATCGCAGGGATTGCCAACCAAAAGCTGATTTTTGCCATGCCCGGCAGTGTCGATGCCGCCCAACTGGCGACAGAACAGATTATCTGGCCTCAGCTGATTGCGCATACCAAACCCTGTAATTTTACCAGTCTGCTTCGCCGTGGCAGCCCTTGTGGTACTTCTGCAGTAAAAGGAACTTAAGATGACTGATTTGACCCACCTGAATGCACAAGGTGAAGCACAAATGGTTGATATTCTGGGAAAAACTGCTACACACCGCACCGCCATCGCCCAGGCAGAAGTCAGTATGCTCCCCGCTATCGTTGCGACCCTAAGCCAATTACCTAAAGGTGACGCACTGGCCTGTGCCCGGATCGCAGGCATCATGGCCGCGAAAAAAACTGCAGAATTAATTCCGCTGTGCCATCCATTGTTGCTCAGCAAAATCGATATTCAGTTTGAATTGGACGCTACGATTGGCAAAGTATTGATCCGCGCTTTATGTAAAGTAGAAGGCAGTACCGGTGTAGAAATGGAAGCTTTAACTGCGGTGAGCGTCGCAGCCCTGACATTACACGACATGGCCAAAGCCGCAGATCCAGCCATTGAAATCAACAAAATCCATCTTATCGAGAAACTTGGCGGCAAATCAGGCCACTGGATAAGATCTGAATCAAGCGGAAAATGACAACATGAATCAAGCGCCTGTCACAGAAGTGTTATTTTTTGCATCTTTGCGTGAAGCCATGCAGATCGGCAATCTGAAACTGACACTCACTAAACCTGTAGAGGTCAAAGATTTGCTCCTGATGATTGCCGGACAATCGTCTCTTTTCGCTGCAGCTCTGATGGAGCGGGAGCTGTTAGTTGCCATCAATGAGCAACTCGCGGGTCAGCAAAGTATGGTCCAACCCGGCGACACCATCGCCCTCTTTCCACCAGTGACCGGGGGTTGATGATGACGTTGATTAACTGCCGGATCCAAGTAGAGGATTTTTCACTAACTGAAGAGTATCAGACACTTGTTCGGCAAGATTGCGGTGCAGTGGTATTGTTTTCCGGCCTGGTGCGTGACCAGTTTAAGCCGGACGCCGACAATTCAACTAACATGGACCAGCTTCAGGCGCTTGAGCTGGAACATTATCCTGGCATGACCGAGCGCAGCATCACAACAATTGCAGAGCAAGCGGCGCGACGCTTTGACTTACGGGCGGTAAGTATCATTCACCGGATTGGCGTATTGCCTGTTGGTGAGCAGATAGTGCTGGTTGGTATTGCCGCGCCACACCGACGCGATGCGTTCGCTGCCTGCGAGATGCTGATGGACTATCTTAAAAATGAAGTTCCGCTGTGGAAAAAAGCCCATTTTCATCAATCCGCCGAGTGGGTGGAAGCAAAAGCCGCGGATAAAAACACTTTGCAACGCTGGGAGCAGCCAAAGTGATGAACCTATTGCTGCGTCTGGTGTTTGTCCTGATATTCAGTGGTATCTGGAGCAGTGTTTCTGCGCAAGACAAGCTCTTTATCGCCGCAGCGTCAGATCTGCGTTTTGCGCTGGAAGACGTTCTGCGTGATTTTAAAGCGAAATATGCGCAGAACCTCACTGGAGTATCGGTTCAGGTGATTTATGGTTCGTCGGGAAAAATCAGCAATCAGATCCGCCAGGGCGCACCATTTGATATGTTTTTTTCAGCAGATCAGCATTTCACTCAAGAGCTTTTTCGCGGAAATTTCACCACTGACGCGGGAACCGTTTATGCACGCGGTCGTTTGGTGCTTTGGAGTCCGCAGCATGATATGCGCGGCGTCGCGCTGTCAGCGCTGACCGCGGATAAGTATCTAAAAATCGCTATTGCGCAGCCTCTTCATGCGCCATATGGCGAAAGAGCCCGCCAAAGTCTGGTAACTGCCGGGGTATGGTCACAACTGGAACATAAATTGGTTTACGGCGAAAACATCGCGCAAACTGCACAATTAGCGCAAAGTGGCGCTGCAGACGTGGCGATCATCGCGCTGTCATTGGTGAAAAATCAGCGGTTAACTCCAGACACAGCGGCGCATTATCAACTTCTCGATGCTTCCACCCACCAACCGCTGCTGCAAAGTTACGCCTTAACCAAGACGGGCGCCGAAAAACCATCGGCGCGGCTTCTGGTTCAATTTATGCGCACCGCTAAAGCACAGCAAACTTTGGCGAACTATGGGTTTGAGCTACCTGAGCCAACACAAAAGGCGGCTGAATGACAGCGCTAACTGCAGCAGATTGGCAAGCAATTCAGCTGACCCTGACACTTGCTTTTTACACAATGCTGCTGCTGTTAGTGCTTGCGACACCATTAGCCTGGTGGCTGGCTGGCGAACGACGTGGCTTATCCGCTTTTAGTTATTGGTTGCGGACTTTGGTGCAAACAGTTGTTGCTCTGCCTTTAGTCCTCCCACCCACAGTGCTTGGGTTTTATTTGCTGTTGTTACTTGGCCCGCAAGGCGTTGTTGGCAACACACTGCAACAACTGGGGTTGCAGCATCTGGCATTTTCCTTTTCGGGTATATTGCTTGCGTCGGTGCTGTATTCGTTGCCATTTGCCGTGCAGCCTTTGCAACAGGCATTTGAGCAGCTGGGCCGTCAGCCGGTTGAGATTGCAGCAAGCCTGGGCGCTGGCCCGCTAGACCGGTTTTTTACTGTGATCCTGCCTTTGTGCCGTGGTGGGTTTATCGTCGCGGCGACGCTGAGTTTTGCCCATACCCTTGGCGAATTTGGCGTGATCCTGATGTTAGGTGGCAGTATTCCGGGCCAGACCAAAGTGTTGTCTATCGCCATCTATGATCATGCAGAGGCCATGAACTATGCGGCGGCGCAGCAGCTTTCATTGTTGTTATTGCTGTTTTCGTTTGTGGTGCTTTTTGTGGTTTACGGTGCTCGTCGCAAAATCGGGAGTCTCTGATGACGGCATTACGGATAAAAGCGCACTGGCAAAGACATCACTTCAATCTGAACATCGATACCACTTTGCCTGCCAGCGGCATCACCGCATTGTTCGGCAGATCAGGCTGTGGCAAAAGCAGTTTACTGCGACTGATAGCAGGCCTCGAGATCGTCCCTGATGCAACGGTCATGTTTGCCGACCAACCCTGGCAACACCAGCAAAATTTTGTCCCGCTGCATCGACGCCGCATTGGTCTGGTCTTTCAGCAAAGCGGATTATTACCTCACTTATCCACAGAGCAGAATCTTTTATATGGTTTTCAGCGCGTACCGCCAGACCTACGCCGGTTAATGCCTGCAGACGTCATCAGGATGCTTGAACTGCAACCATTACTGAGGCAACCGTTAGCCAGCCTGTCCGGTGGGCAACAACAACGCTTGGCTCTTGGCAGGGCCTTGCTGGCGAATCCCCAATTGTTGCTGTTAGATGAACCCTTCGCGGCCTTGGACAATCAGAGTAAAACGGCGATACTGCCCTATATCCGGACCCTGGTTGATGAAACCGGTATTCCGCTGTTTTTTGTCTCGCACGACAGCCGGGAGGTTGAAAAACTTGCAGACCAGCTAGTTTTGATGGATGCCGGTCAAATCACAGAACAATCCAGTCTCACTGCTGCATTGGCAAACTCAAATAATCCTTTGTTTGATGGTTCCGACATCATCTCTTTGTTTTTCGGGGTACCGGCTGAAAAAGACAGCTGGGGGCGGATTCCAGTTCTCAGCAACGCTTGTTGTCTTTGGCTGGGAGATTGCACGGCTCCAATTCCAACGTCGCAAGGTCAGATCAGACTCAGTATTCGGGCCAAAGACGTGAGTCTGGCTCTTTCACCAATCGCAGATTTGTCGATCCAAAATCAGTTACCAGCACAAATCATCAACATAATACCTTACCGTCAGCAATTCCTAATCCAACTGCAATTGGCCGATGGCCAGCTTTTACAGGCTGAAATTACGCCTTATGCTGCCGCACAGCTCAACCTCACAGTAGGTAAACCCGTGATTGCGCTGGTCAAAGCTATCGCTATCCGTTGAGCGCCATCATCAGGCAATCGAGTTATGCACCACTACAAAGTCCGCGCTGAAAACTCGCCAGAGTCTCACTGTAGCTGTGCTGTGGCAGCATCACTTCAATCAACCGAGGCCTGCGTGTATCCGCCACTGCGTCCGCCAACGCGCCATCAAACTGGTGCAGGTTCCAGATTTGACTGGCACCACAACCCATAGCTCTGCCAAGCGCGGCATATTGCCAGCCCGCTAGTCCGGAAGCTGCCAGCTCGGGTGCAAAGGCTTTAATCATGCCCCAACTTTGATTGTTCAGTACTATGACGATCGGATTCAGCCCATACCGCTGGCAATGGCCAAGCTCCAGCCCGGTCATCTGAAATGCGCCATCACCGACCAGCACTATCGGACGTAAACCGGAACTTAACTGCACACCAAGCGCAGCAGGCACGGCAAAACCCATCGAGGCATAGAATGCTGGAGCTAGTAGCTTAGAGGGATTTGCTGATAAGGCGGCAAACAAACAGTCACCGATGTCTACAACAAAAGGATAGGTATGCGTTTGTTGACTTAACAACTGATGCAGGCGATTTACCAGCGTGTCAGAACGCCAGACTTCCGCTGATTGTCCGTTTTGTGCTGATGCTGACTTGCAGGCATTTTCACTGGAGTCAGTGGGAATCTGTACCTGTGGTTTTACCTCAGCCAAAGCAGTAAAAGCATGTTGCAGTGCGGCGAACACCTCAACCGCAGGTAATTTAATGACTTGGCCATCTGGCAATTGAGTTTGCTGCTCATCCACCCACAGCACAGGTCTGCCGGCCAAAAGGCTTGGATGTGCAGCAAAGTTACTGTCAGAACGAATCACACCGGCACAAATTAACAAGTCAGATTGCAACAGCCAAGGTAATACCGGGTCTTCCTTCGCCCCGCTGTATACGCCTTTGTAACTGGCGGCACTGATATCTAACACACCACGCCCCAATAACGTCGTCAACGCCGGAAGCCCGCAGCGCTCTGCTAATTTGGCGACTGCATGGTCAAAGCCAAAACGCTTTGCTTTGACGTCGACCAATAAACAGGGGGTTTTCGCGGCCATCGCCATTGCTTTACAGCATTGCGCCAGTTGGTCGCGTGCAACGCTGCAATCTTGCCGTTTCGCCGCGGCCGGCGTGATGCAAGGTTCAGGCTTTTGCGCAGGATCCAAAACTTCCACTGTTGCCATATCGCGGGGCAGTTCTATCAATACCGGTCTACTTTCAGCTATTGCCCGTTGAATCACCTCAGTAAGCTGCTGAACTGCCGTTGCGGGATCATCGAGCCGGCATTGCCCGCAGGTGACTTCAGTTAAAATTCTTCGCTGCGCGTCAAGATCACTTACCTGATGATGTAGCAATAAACCAGAGGCTACTTCCTGCTGCGATGGATAGCCGGCAAACACCAGCAGTGGCACAAATTCCATGTAGGCCTGGGCAATCGCATTCACCGCATTCAGAGCGCCTGCTCCATAGGTCAGCATCACCGCAGAAGGCGCATTACGCCAGCGCGCCGCCGCATCGGCGGCATAGACCGCTGAGGGTTCATGACTGAGCTGGATCAGCCGCAGTGGCTTTGCTTGTTGCCGTTGCCCCGACTCCAGCGCCCCCAACCACGGCAGAATAAAGTCGCCGGGAATGGTATAAAGGTCGTAGATGCCGTTGTCACTGAGTTGCCGCTGTAACAGGTCTGCCAGAATCATTGTTGCGCTCCGCAATAAAATTGCGTGCTATTGTGCAGTGACAACAGCCGCTGGCTTTGCGCTACATCAATAAAAACGCCGCTGTCCGCGGCGCAAAAGGAGTATCCCTGAACGTTAATGCGTTTTGCGGTTAACGCCACCAGCAACTTTTAGGCTGTACCCAGATGTCCTCGCCTGGCGCC
This sequence comes from uncultured Chromatiaceae bacterium, assembly GCA_965650755.1. Classification (GTDB taxonomy): domain Bacteria; phylum Pseudomonadota; class Gammaproteobacteria; order Enterobacterales; family Alteromonadaceae; genus Pararheinheimera. The sequence goes on from CBFGPY010000077.1 coordinate 6,332, forward strand.
ACATCACTGCGTTGTTGTTCAAGCCACGTCAAAGCATCGGCAAACATCATCGAACTCAACATCCCTGAACTGTCAGTCCCTACAGACTCCGCTTTGATGCCGTCAGCAGTGAACTGTAAACAAACACGCTGCATATCAAGCCGGCCCGGCTTTTTCCGCAAGCCCTGCACCGTTTTCGCCGGCCACAACACCGGTTTTTGAACTTGTTGACCACTTAATAATTGCAGCGCCGGTATCAGTAGTTGCTCACAGGTGACCGCAGCAGAAACCGGGTTGCCAGGCAGGCCGAATAACCAAACTGGCGGGATTTGATCGTGACATTCGGTATCAGACCGGTTCAGCCAGCCAAAAGCGAAAGGTTTGCCTGGCTTGATGGCAACCTGCCAGAAATCCATTTGCCCCAGTTCGCTGAGCACCTGACGGGTATAATCAGCATCGCCCACCGATACACCACCACTTGAGACTATCACATCGACAGAATCGGCGGCATTTTGCAGCAAAGACCGCAGCGCCTGCGGATCATCCCGCACCCAGCCTAAATCGACTACATCACAGCCAAACCGTCTTAGTACGGACAGCAGCATAATTCGGTTGCTGTCAAACAAATCGCCATCCTGCAGCAATTCTCCCGGCTGTTTTAACTCATCGCCGCTGGATAACACGCCGACCCTAACCTGTTGATAAACAGAAACCTGCGCAATCCCTAAAGTCGCCAGTAAACCAAGTTGCAATGGGCCTAACACCGTGCCCTGTTGCAGCACTAACTGACCAATTTCTAATTCGCTGCCGCATAAACGGATATGCTGCCCGGCTATCGGTCGTCGTTTAATGAAAAGCGCCGTCTCGTCATCCCCGGCCCACTGTGTATCCTCTTGCATCACCACGGTATCCAGATCTGCCGGCACCACAGCGCCGGTTGTGATCCGAATACAAGCCCCAGGCGGAACCTCACCGTCAAACGGATGGCCGGCCAGACTCTGTCCAGCCACCTGCCAGCGTTGTTCTGTGTTTAACATCACATCGGCAAAACGCAATGCGTAACCGTCCATCGCTGAGTTAGTCGCTGTAGGGACTGCTATAGGTGAAAACACGTCCGCAGCAAGCGTGCGGTCTAATGCTGAGAAAATACTGACGGTGGTCTCAGTTAATTGCATTCTGCTGCGGATTACGGTTAATAAACGTTGTTGCGCCTCAGGAAGCGGCAGCAACCCAACTTTAGGTTGCATGGTGTTGGTCATCAAGTTCTAGCTACCTTTTTTGCCCTGAAAATTTACCATCCAGACTGCAGCTTCTACACGTGAGCGTAAATTCAGTTTCTTCAACAAGTGTTTCACATGAACTTTGACGGTGCCATCAGAAATGTCGAGCTCACGGGCTATTAGTTTATTGCTACGTCCTTTTGCTATCAGTTCTAGAATCTCATGCTCCCGATTGGTCAATTGACCCAAATCTGTTGCTGGTTTCTCAACTGGCCGGCGAATCGCATCCGCAAGTGCAGCATTAACTGCCTCACTGAGTACCATTTTACCATGCACCGCTTTTTTAATCTGTTCGAGCAATTCATCAGGATCTGAGTCCTTCAACAAATACCCATCAGCGCCCAGACTGATTGCTTTAATTACATCTTCATTTGAATCCGATACCGTCAGCATCACAATGCGGGAAGTGACGCCATCATCGCGTAATTTTTTCAGCGTCTGATGGCCATCCATGCCCTGCATGTTTAAATCAAGGATGATTAAATCCGGGTCCAGCTCATTAGCCAGGGCGATAGCTTCAGCACCGGAGCTGGCCTCTGCGACAATTTGCAGCTCTTCTTCAAACGCCAGCAACTGGCGTAATCCCTTGCGACGTAC
>CBFGPY010000078.1:0-8149 GCA_965650755.1 uncultured Chromatiaceae bacterium
ATGATTTTCCAGCTCATGCCACTGAAAAAAATCACAAAGACACCAGCGACACAAACCAGAATAGAAGTGCCGAGGTCGGGTTGTTTGGCGATGAGTAAAGTCGGCACCAGACAAATCACAAAGCCGGTTAAAATATCGCGGATACGCGGCGGAATGGGTTGGTTACCCATGTACCAGGCGACGGCCATCGGCACCGCCAGTTTCATGACCTCTGACGGCTGAAATTTGGTAAAACCCAGGTCCAGCCAACGGGTTGAACCTTTCGCGGTATAACCGAACAGTTCAACCAGTACCAGCATTACTACGCCAAAGCCGTACAAAGGCACTGACCAATGCTGGTAAGTTTTCGGATTGACCTGGGCGAGGGCAAACATCACGATGAGGGCAAAACCAAGCCGCGCTGTCTGCTGCTCCAGTTTGATTAAATCCTGGCCGTCGGCACTATACAAAGTCACCAACCCAAGAATAGTGGCGATCAGCAGACCAAGCAGTAGCGGCAGGTCGATATGCCAGCGCTGCAGGCGGTCATTGGTGTTCTCAATAAAACTGTTCATCTGCGGCCTCCGCTGGTCGCGCCCGTCGGTTGATTGCCACTTTGCTGCTGATTTTGTTGCTGGCCTTCTTGCTGCTGACCTTCATCGTCCAGCTGAGGAGCCGGCAGATCTTCAGGCTCCGGCGTTTCAATGACAGGCGCAGCGTTTTGCGGCTGACCGCGGGCTGGTACATTGTCAGTATTATTTTCAGTACTGACTGGGGCTGGGGTTTCAGCGCCGGCTTTATGCTGATTGGCTTTTTCTGCAGCCAGCGCCTTCGCTGCTTTTTCCCGCGCGGCTTCTTCGGCATAACGTTGTTCGCGCGCAATCATGGCTGCAGCACGCTCGGCCTGAATTTTTTGGACTGTTGCGCGATCAGGCAAAACCGGATTGTTGTATTGGTCAGAGAAATAATAATCCATCAGCTGGCGGGCAACAGGCGCGGCATTGGTACCACCACCACCACTGGCAACGTTTTCGACAATAACAGAGATGACAATTTCAGGTTTGTCATGCGGCGCATAACCAACAAACAGCGCGTTATCACGATGCCGCTCATTGATGTTACTGGCTTTGTATTTCACGCCGGCCGCGATATTAATTACCTGTGCAGTGCCGGTTTTACCGCCCGCGGTGTAAGTCGCACCAATAAATGCACCGTGTGCAGTGCCACCTTCCAGTACAGTACGATACATGGCCTCGCGCGCGATGGCCCAATTTTGCGGATTAACCACTTCGATAACCTGTTCCAGCGGCTTTAACAGCGAGGTCTGCTGACTGCTGTTGCGAAAACTTTCGCCGAGGCGTGGTGTGATACGGGCGCCATCATTAATCAGTGTTGAAGTGGTCAGGGCGATTTGCAGCGGTGTCGACTGCCAGTAACCCTGGCCGATGCCGATGTTAATGGTATCTCCCGGTCCCCAGTTTTGTTTACGGCGGACTTTTTTCCATTCGCGGCTTGGCATCAAACCCGAGGTTTCTTCACCGATATCAATGCCAGATAAATGCCCGTAACCGGCTTTTTGCATAAAGTCAGAGATCCGGTCGACGCCCATTTTGTAGGCAAGGTCGTAGAAATAGGTGTCACAGCTTTTGGTGATGCCGGTGTAGACGTCAACATAACCGTGTCCCCATTTTATATGGTCACGCCAGGGCCGGCTGACCCGGGGGAGGCGGTAAAACCCAGGATCTGGCACCCGGGTTGACTCAGTGACGATGCCGGCTTCAAGGCCGGCGACAGCCATCAGCGGTTTTACAGTCGACGCCGGTGGATAAACGCCTTGTGTCATCCGGTTCACCAAAGGCCGGTCCGGTGAATTCAGCAACATTCGGTAGTTTTTGCCACTGATACCATGCACAAACAAATTCGGGTCGTAGGAGGGATTAGAGTAAAACGCCAGAATACCGCCTGTGCGTGGGTCCAGTGCCACAATGGCGCCGCGATTTTCGCCCAAAGCTTCCTGCGCTTTTAATTGCAGGCCTAAATCCAGCGTCAGATACAAATCATCACCGGAAATCGCCGGTTGTTCGCGCAGCGTGCGGATCACCCGGCCGCGGTTATTCACCTCGACTTCCTGAAAACCGACGGTACCATGCAGCTGGGTTTCATAAAATTTTTCGATACCGATTTTGCCGATATCGCGGGTGGCGGCGTAATTCGCGCTCTGGCCGCTTTCATCAATCTGTTTAAATTCTTTGTCGTTAATTTTGCCGATGTAGCCAAGGCCATGCGTCAGCAAGTCGCCGTATGGATAATGCCGGGTTAAGCGGGCTTCTAAAGTCACGCCTTTGAGTTTGTGCAGGTGCACGGCCAGGCGCGCCACTTCCTGCTCGGTCAAAAGCTCTTTTAACGCGATACTTTTAAACCGACGCTGGGCTTTGACTTCTTTGAAAAAATCGGTTTTCTGTTCTGGTGTGATCTCGATAATAGCGGCGATTTGTTCAACAGTCGCCGCGAGGTCCGGTACTTGTTCCGGCACCAGTTCGACCGAGTGCACCGGCGCATTTTCTGCCAGTAAAGTGCCGCGCCGGTCGAAAATCATGCCGCGATTAGGCGATAAAGGCACCAGCTTGATACGGTTACCGTCGGCGCGGGTTGAGTATTCTTCGTAGCGCAGCACCTGCAGGTTATACAGATTGGCGATCAGAATGCCAAAGCACAGCAAAATAAAACCAAAAGCGATGACAGCGCGGCGATTAAACAGCAGCGTCTCAAAAGCAACATCGGCAATGGCAATACGGCGTTTTTGCATCCGTTACTCGCGATGATAAGGATGGTTGGTGCTGATACTCCAGGCGCGGTACAGGCTTTCCGCCAGTACCACCCGGACCAACGGATGCGGCAAGGTCAGCGCTGACAAGGACCACTTGCCTTCGCTGGCGGCGATGCAGGCTGGCGCCAGGCCTTCAGGCCCGCCCACTAACAAACAGACGTCGCGGCCATCGTGCTGCCACTGCACCAGTTTCTGTGACAGTTGCGGACTGGACCAGTTGCCGCCTTCGACCTCGAGCGTGATGATGCGGGCGCCTTTGGGCACAGCAGCCAGCATTTTTTCGCCTTCGATATCGAGAATACGTTTGATGTCGGCATTTTTGCCACGTTTGCCAGCCGGAATTTCGACCAGCTCAAACGGCATATCACGCGGAAACCGCCGGGCATATTCTTCAAAGCCGGTCGTGACCCAACCAGGCATTTTGGTCCCCACAGCAATCAGGATGAGTTTCATGGTTCAGGCCGCCCAGAGCTTTTCCAGCTGATAAAACTGCCGGCTTTCTTCCTGCATCACATGCACGACCACGTCACCTAAGTCGATCAGCACCCATTCTGCAGAACGGTCGCCTTCGGTACCGACAATATGTAAGCCGGCTTTGCGGGCTTCGCTGATGAGATAACCAGCCACAGCGCGGGTATGGCGGTTGGACGTGCCGGAGCAAATCACCATAAATTCGGTTTCAGAAGATTTGCCTTTGACATCTAACTGGATGATATCGCGGCCTTTCATGTCGTCGAGTTTATCGACGACAAAAGCGGCTAATTGTTCGCTGTGCACTGAGCGGGTCCTTCAATCTTTAACGCTGCATGTTAACAGTTTCTGTTGCCCAAGCCAAAGCCGGAAAAGCCCTGTTCTGGCGAATTAGCGCACTTTCAGCGCTGATACAGACCATGCTGCCGGATGTAGGCCTGAACCGCAGCGATTTGCAAAGTCGCAGCGGCTTCTCCGCTGCGAATTGCGGTCGCGGAAACGTCGATTGGCGGATTCTGCAGCAGCAGGATCTGACCTGCGTTGTGCTGACGTAAAGTATCTGCTGCAGCACAGCCAAATTGCTGCAGCAGCCTCGGTGCATCGCCGGAGGCTGCGCTGTAGCCCGGCCTTTGTAACACCAGCAGATGACAAAGCGTGAGAATATCGGGCCAGCGGTGCCAGCGGGTGAAATAACATAACGAGTCCATGCCAATGACAAAACACAAAATATCCGCCGGATACTGCTGTTTTAATTCAGTCAGGGTATCAACGGTGTAGGACGGCGTGTCGCGCTGGAGTTCAAGCAGGTTCAGCTGCAGCTGCGGATAAGACGCTATCGCCAGGCGAACCATTTCCGCCCGATGCGTGCTGCTGCTTGGCGAATCGCGGTGTGGCGGCAAATGACAAGGTAACAGGTCGAGGCTGTCGAGCTGACAGGCTTGCTGCACATAAAGTGCAGATTGCAAATGCCCCTGATGGATAGGGTCAAAAGTGCCGCCGTAAAAGCCGCGCAGTTTGGGCGAAGCCGGAGCCATCAGTTAATCCCCGGCGACCAGCTGTTGCAGTGCAAACACTTTGGGCACAGGTTTGATAAACAATGTCACCAGATGCGCCAGCGCAGTTTCCGGGTGACTTAACTGACCGGATTTAAAACTGCGGTCAAACACCTGCAATTCCTGCAGCAAAAAATGTAACCAGTTCGGTGATAACCGCAGCAGCGCCTGTTGATACAGCGGCTGGCGTTTTGGCCAGATGCCGTGTTTTTTATATTGCTCGTCGCCAACCTGTCCGGCTTGTTGCAGCGCCAGTAAAGTCGTGGCTTCCTTTTGCAGTTGCCAGGCGATGATCACAGGCTCAGTGTCCTGTTGTAACAGCCGGTCGAGCCGGTGCAGCGCTTCTTCGCCCTGACCGGCCAATAAAGCATCCACCAGCTGAAACACGGTAAAATGCGACTGGTCGGCGAGGTACTGCTGTAAAAAAGCGCCATCGAGCCATTGCCCGGGCGCGGTCAGCGCCAGTTTTTCCAATTCTTGCCGCGCTGCTAATAAGTTGCCGGCAGCGTGATGCTGTAACAGTTGCAGCGCGTCTGTCTGTAACTTGAGGCCGAGCAGCTGCGCGCGCTCTTTCAGCCAGCGCATAAACTGATTGTCATCCAGCGGATAAAACTGCACCTGCACACCTTGCTCAGACAAGGTTTTAAACCAGCTGGTTTTACTGAATTCACCGCTGTTGCGCGCGGCGTGCAACACCAAACAGACATCAGGGTGCAGCATGGACGGGATTTTTTTCAGCTGTTCTTGTTGGGCCGGGGTGATTTTGCTGGTGCCCAAATCGAGTTCAATCAGCTTACGGTCGGAAAATAATGACAGGCTGTTAAATTCACCAAACAGGCTATCCCAGTCAAGCTGGGCTTCAAGCAAATAACTTTGCCGCTCGGTAAAACCCTGTGCACGCGCAGCGGCGCGGATCTCATCGAGGCTTTCCAGTTTTTGTAATGGCTCTTCGCCAAACACCAGATAAACCGGCGCCAGCTGTTTTTTTAAGCTGGCAGCCAGTTGATTGGCATAGAGTTTCAGCATGGCTTACAGCCGGCCGAACTGACGGATAATGCGGGCGACCGCCTGCTGACGCAGTTCGGTCAACATCAGATCCAGCTCTTTGGATTTGGCCAGTGCGCGCGACGGGTCGTCCTGATAATCGCGGTACAGCTCAATCTGGTAAGGACGGGGTTCTTGCCCTGGCAACACCAACTGATAATTCACCTTATAAATCAGTTCGTATTCTGCCACCTGACCGTTAGGGAACAACGACAGGGTGCGGCGCTGCAGGCTGTCTGAATCCAGCACAAAAATGGCGGATTGGGCGTCTGAGCTGTCGAGCAGCCTGACCTGATTCCGCTCGAGCTGCGCACCCAGTTGCTGCAACAGCTCTGAGTGTTTGTCCCCTTGCAGGTACACCGCCGGATATTTTTCCAGCGGCAACGAGCCCCGCAGCTGGAAGCCGCAACCGCTGAGCAGTAGGCTCAGCAGCAGCGGTAACAGCAGGGCAGGCAGGCGCAAGGCGCGCATCAGCCGACCACCAGACTCAGTAATTTACCTGGCACGTACACGACTTTTTTCAGCTCAACGCCTTCAAGGTAACGCTGCACGTTTTCTTCGGCTTTAGCCAGTGCCAGCACGTCGTCCTGAGTTGCATCAATAGCGACTGTGACTTTGCTGCGCACTTTACCGTTGATTTGCACGACCACGAGTTTTGCGTCTTCAACCAGCGCAGACTCGTCCACTACAGGCCAGCCGCTGTGCTCCAGCTCAGTGGTGTAACCCAGCGCTTTCCACAGGTGCTGTGACAGGTGTGGTGTGATTGGGTTCAGCAGTTGCAGTACGGCGATAATGGCTTCGCCAAGTACTGCTTTATCCTGAGCCGTCTCAGTAGGCGCTTTTTGCAGCTTGTTCATCAGCTCCATGATGGCAGCAACGGCGGTGTTAAAGGTATAACGCCGGCCGATGTCGTCGGTCACTTTAGCGATGGTTTTATGCAGTTCACGGCGCAGCGCTTTTTGGTCAGCATTTAACGCGGCTTTGTCCAGAGCTTCTAACGGACCAAAGGTATTAAATTCATTGACCAGCGTCCAGACCCGGCGCAGGAAGCGCAGCGCGCCTTCTACTGCTGAATCCTGCCATTCCAGGGTTTGCTCTGGTGGCGAGGTAAACATCATAAAGAGGCGCACTGTATCCGCGCCGTATTGGTCGATGACGGTTTGCGGGTCAATGCCGTTATTTTTCGACTTAGACATTTTGCTCATGCCGGCTGATTCAACTTTCTGGCCGTCAGATTTCAGCACAGCACCGATGATGCGGCCTTTGTCGTCGCGCTCGACCGCAACGTCTTGTGGCGAGAACCAGGTTTTGCTGCCGCCTTCGTTGTCGCGGTAGAAAGTTTCCGCCAGCACCATGCCCTGACATAACAGGCGCTTAAACGGCTCATCAGACTGCACCAGACCGACGTCACGCATCAGCTTGTGGAAGAAGCGTGAGTACAATAAATGCAGAATGGCGTGTTCAATCCCGCCGATATACTGGTCGACCGGCAACCAGTAGTTGGCTTTGGCCGGGTCTAGCATCATGTCTGTGCTGTCCGGGCTGCAGTAGCGGGCGTAGTACCAGCTGGATTCCATAAAAGTGTCAAAGGTATCGGTTTCATGGAAAGCGGCTTTGCCGTTGTAAGTGGTTTTGGCCCACTCCGGGTCGGCTTTGATTGGTGATTTAACGCCGTCCATCACCACGTCTTCCGGTAAACGCACCGGCAGCTGATCTGCTGGCACCGGCACTTGCGTGCCATCTTCCAGCGTCAGCACCGGAATTGGCGCACCCCAGTAACGCTGACGGGACACGCCCCAATCGCGTAAGCGGTAATTGACCTTGACCTGGCCGACACCTTTAGCCACCAGGGTGTCTGAAATGGCTTTAAAGGCGGCGCTGAAATCCAGACCGTCAAATTCGCCGGAATTGATCAGCACACCTTTTTCGGTAAAGGCGGCCTTGCTGAGATCTACTACAGAGTCTGAGCCTGCTGCAGGTGCTACCACTTGCTTGATTTTCAGGCCGTATTTGGTGGCGAATTCATAGTCGCGCTGGTCGTGGCCAGGGACTGCCATCACAGCGCCTGAACCGTAGTCCATCAATACGAAGTTGGCGACAAAAATCGGTACCTGTTCACCGGTTAATGGGTGCACCGCAAAGAAGCCGGTCGGATGACCTTTTTTCTCCATCGTCGCCATATCGGCTTCAGCTACTTTGTTGCCTTTGCAATCTTCGATAAAAGCAGCCAGCTTGTCGTCGAGCTTAGCGGCTTTTTGCGCCAGCGGGTGCTGCGGCGCAATAGCGACATAAGTCACGCCGAATAAGGTATCAGGGCGAGTGGTGTAAATCGTGAAGTCGTAGCTGGAACCACCCAGGCTGAATTTGATTTCAACGCCTTCTGAGCGGCCGATCCAGTTGCGCTGCATGGTTTTGACCTGCTCTGGCCACTCGTCCAGCTGGTCTAAATCATTGAGTAATTCTTCGGCGTAATCGGTGATTTTGATAAACCACTGGGCCAACTCGCGCTGCTCGACCAAAGCGCCTGAACGCCAGCCGCGGCCGTCGATGACTTGCTCGTTCGCCAGTACACACTGGTCCACCGGGTCCCAGTTGACTGTGGCCATTTTTTTGTAGACCAGACCTTTTTCAAACAGCTTGGTGAAGAACCATTGTTCCCACTTGTAATATTCTGGTTTGCAGGTGGCGATTTCGCGGTCCCAGTCATAGCCAAAACCTAAGCGTTTCAGCTGGTTTTTCATATATTCGATATTGGCGTAGGTCCATTTCGCCGGCG